>NZ_RZOT01000009.1:0-30539 GCF_003999085.1 Mesorhizobium sp. M4A.F.Ca.ET.090.04.2.1 | reverse complement strand
CGGATGAACTGAACCGGCATGGGATCATTCAAACCCAGTTGCTCGCGGATGGTGGCGATCCTCTCCTCGGTGGCCACCCTGCCGGCCATCCTAATTGCGGGGTCGCCGGGCGCCAGCCTAAGAAGGAGGAAGACGAAAATCCCGACCATCGCCATGACCGCGATGGCTGAGATCGATCGGCGAAGGATGTAGGCGGCCATTGCGCTCTCAAGCCTTCTGCATGTTCCACATGGGCACGAGCGCCGGCATGCCAATGAGACCGGTGAGCGTCTTCCTGCGGGCAATCGGCGAGACATATCGACCCAACAGAACGGTCCCAACAAAATCCCAATACAGTTTTTGCATCTTGCGCGCCAGCGCCTTGCGCTCTTCTAGCGGTTCGACATCCGCCCATTGGGCCCGAAGAGCCTCATATTCGTCGCTCGTCGGCCAGCCAGTGAATCCCTTCTCACCATTCGCTGTTTGAGTGGCGTTGAACACGTTGTTGCGATCGAAGTTGGATTCGCCGTTAATGTGTATGCTCCAGCCGCCGTCCTCGACAGGGCCTCTGTTCCTCACGCGTTCGCTAACCCCGCCCCAGTCGCTCGGCGCAAGCTCAGCCTTGATCCCAATCTTGCGCAGCTGATCCGCCACAATCTGCGCGGCAATGTGGCCTTCTGACCAGTCTGTGGAATCGGTAATGACGATCTTTTCGCCAGCATATCCCGCCTCCTTGAAGAGCTGCTTGGCCTTTTCCGGATTCCCCCCCTTCTTGAACCATCCCGTGTTTTCGTCATTGGAATAGGGCGTTCCACTCCCAAATGCCGCAGTGATGGTGTTGAAATATTGTGGGTTTCCGACCACAGCTTGCATCACCGCCTCCTGATCGATCAGATGAAGCATCGCTTGGCGTGCCTTGACGTTTTCGAACGGCTTCTGCAGGCAGTTCATGCGCAGGAAAAGTACATCGCCTGACTTGTTCAGAACCTCAAGTTCGAGATTAAGATCGCCTTCGATCGCTGAGTAAAGATCGGCGGGTGGCCCTGTGACGAAATCGACTTCACCCGCTTGCAAGGCCGCGACGGCCGTCTGCTGATCGGCGATATCAACCCAGATGACCCGATCGACCTTGACCACCTTCCCGCCGGCGAGTCCGTCAGATGGCTCCTTGCGCGGGACATAGTGTTCATTACGGTCATAGGTGAAGCTCGCGCCCGGCTTGGCAAGAGCCTCGTTGAACTTGAACGGCCCCGATCCGATATTCGCCGTCACGCGCTCCGTCGGAGAAAGATTCGCATCCCTCTCGCGCATGATGAAAAGGCACGGTGTCGTAAGGTCCGCCAGGATATCAATCACAAGCCCAAGCGGCTCCTTGAGGACGATGGTGAAGGTCTTGTTGTCGTGCTTCGAGATATCCTTTACGCGCTCCATGAGCAGCTTCCCGCCAGGATGTATCTGGCCCCAGCGACGGATCGATGCGACACAATCTGCCGCAGTGACGGGGGTGTCATCGTGCCAGCCAAGATCATCCCGGAGCTCAAACGTGTAGGTCTTCTTGTCGTCGGAAACGCCCCACTTCCCCACCATTTGCGGCTGCGGCATTAATTTGGAATCAAGCGCAAACAGCGTGTCGTAAACTGCCAAGCCGTGGTCGCCGACGTAATAATTGCTCGAGAAGACCGGATCGAAGCCGTTGAGGGGGGGCTTCACCATTCGGACCGTCCGAGCGTCGGCTGCCAATGTCTGTGCCCGCAGGACCGATGGAATCGAAGCAGCCGCTCCGGCGGCCAAACCCGTTTTGATGATTTCGCGTCGAGAAATTGTCATGTCCATTCCTTTCTTAGCAGTGGCGCGGTCGATGCACGTGCACGGATGTGGATTTGAGTTTGCGGTCTTGTGCTGCGTAGCACATCCACTCACTCGGCAGAGCCTAATCTATTCGCGGACCACAGCCGTTACCTTAGTGCTGGTCGCGGCTGGAATGGGTCTTGCGTTAGCTAAATCCTATAATCGCGACCAAACTGGGCCGGCGACCGAAGGCAGTGTCTAACCGCGACACCGGAGGCGGCTACACGAAGCGCTGCCAAAGAGTCCCATTGTTTCCGCCCCTTTTTTTGGCTTATGTTTGTTTATTCGACTTTCAAATTCCCCGGAGCTTACGTCAAATTCAATGTTTGTATTGCGGTCATCTGTTTTTGAGATGAGTCGACTCGAACCATAGTCCGCGGTCCCATCGAGGGTATCGCCGGGCGATGGCGGAAGCGCTCGGCCTTTTCATTGGCCTTCGACGTGTATGGTCTGGTGCGAATGCAGGCCAAGTTCGTGGCACGCCTCGTGGAAAGCGAACGCTTTGTAGCAGGGACTGTGGCACCTATAGGGGAGCGGCGGCAGCCGAGGCAGCGTGGTGCGCGCGATCGCGTTCACTGAGAGGTGGTGTAATTGACGGCATTGTCGCGGTGCTCTCCGGCAGAGCGGCCGGGAATGATCAGCGCGCCACTGCCGGCGGGATGATAAGCGGATCATCACTCATCTGAAGGCGGTTCGGTGACCGCATGCCCATCTTAGTCGCGGCATTCTCCGGGATCGCCGGACAGGATACCGCAGCATGAGCCAGTTGTATCGGGGTGCAGATCTGCGCAAGGGCGCTGGCGTCATCCGATCCGTCTTGATTGGTAGCCGTGTTTTGGAAAGCGATGGCCCGGGAGGACCCGTCCACCACTTCAGGTTTTATGTGGCTCTGCCTCAATCTCGTTTATAGATGACGACAATACATAAAATATGTTTGACTCGACGATATCTACAACACAATCCTAGGCTCATTACTCAGCTATACACTGCGCGGTTCGTAGCCGATAAACTGGTTGGTTCGGCACCAAGACTATCTTGCCCATCCTTATTCACCAGAATCACTATCCAGGAATCACGATCATGTCTATGTCACACGCCGATTTTGCCAAGCGCGTCGATGCTTTGTTCAGCGAGTTCAGCGGGCCGGAAATGCCCGGCGCTGTCGTCGCGGTGACGGAGAATGGTCGCGAGATTTTCGCCAATGCCTATGGCCTGGCGAACATCAACGATGACGTCCCAATGGGGCGGAAGACCATCATGCGCATAGGGTCGCAGAGCAAGCAGTTCACCGTGTTGCTGGTCCTGATGCTTGAGGCAGAAGGTAAGCTCAACCTGGAGGACGAGGTTCAGAAGCACCTGCCCTATGTGCCCCGGTTCGAATACCCGCTCACGCTCAGGCAACTTGCGTCCAACACCAGCGGCTACCGCGACTATATGGAGGTCATGGTCTTTAGCGGTCTGTCGTGGTTTGCGCCGTCGGACCGCCAGACCATCCGTGAGATCATCGCCAGGCAGGACGAGCTCGACTTCAAGCCCGGCAGTGCCATGATCTATTCGAATTCCGGATTCTTCATGTTGTACGAAATCATTGAGCAGATCGAGGGCGCGACCTTTAACGAGGTATTGCGGAATCGCGTCACTGGCCCGCTTGGCATGTACGACACCTCGCTCATGGTACGCGACGGCTCGGTGATGAAACGGCTAGCCGCCCACTACACAAAACGCGCCGAGGGCTGGGCCCATTTGGGCTGGGGGATCGAAGAAGATGGCGGAGGCGGCATAGTTTCAACGCTCGACGACATGGTGATCTGGCAGCAGAATTTAATCAATCCCAAGATCGGCACAGCGGAAATGTATGAGCGCATGGCGACGCCTTGCGTCTTCGACAACGGCGCGACCGGCTTCTATGGGCTCGGGCTCGTGACGGACGTGTATCGCGGCCGCCGCGCGGTCGGCCACGGCGGAGGGGTTGCCGGCGGCAAGTCGCAATCAATGCGCTTCGTCGACCACGGGCTCGGCATCGTCATCATCGCCAACAACGACCAGATCGCCGCGTTCAAGGTCGCCCGCCGTATTGCCGACATCTATTTCGGCACGACCGCGCCGGCGCAACTCGAACTAGCTCCTGGCCACTATCGGCAGGAAGGCGGCCCCGACGTGTTCGAGATCGTCGTCAAGAACGGCGTGCCGACCTTCCTGAGTTCCAGTGGCGTGACCGGGTTCGATTTCGCCCATCCTGGGGGCGCCAAGCCCGAGCGCGGGATTACCGACCTTGTTCTCAGTCCACGACCGGACGGTAAGCTCGATGGCATGTTCTGCGGAGCGCCGAGGGTCTACGCACCCCTGGCCGCAGACGGCAAGGCGGCCGTTCCTCTCGCCGGACGCTACGCCAACAAGGCGCAAGGCCTTGAGGTCGAGATCGAGGGCGACTCACAACGTGGCATTTTCCGGCTGCGCTCCGATCTCGGCGCGATGAACGCGCCCATCGTCGCCGCCGACAGCGATCTTTGGTTCCTGCTCCAGCCCGAAACCGACCTGCCTTGGAGGGCGACGCTGAACGTCATCGTAGATGGTTTCGAGTTGAACACGGACTGGGTTAAGAACCTGCGCTTCACGCGAGCCTGAAGAACCCCAGACCGAACATCAGCTGCCCCTCTCAATGTCCAGCATTCATCGACGGTAGCTTGCCGCACCCCTTGATGCAGATGCAATCGGCGGGCCCCATCGGCTACATCGACGCCCAGTTCACGCGGCGAGTCGGACAGGTGATGAGCGGAAACGGATCGGCCACGTCTTCTTAAGTTGAGCCCCGCACCGAGTGGATGATGCTTGGTTAAATTCTCGACCTCAGCAGAGGACTGTTCGTGCGCCCGTCGCCTCTTCGGCGCCAACTCGCAGCCGACCGATCGGCGTCGCTTCAACTGGTGCGGAGACAAAGACGTAGGCAGCGACCGTTCGCATATGCCGCACCGGGATTGGACAGGGCTTCGCCGCGCTGTGGGCGGGTGTCGGTCGGAAGACGCAGGCTCACATGCACAGGACTCTGCTCGCCCGAGCTCTCGAACGCCTTTAGGAGGACATCAGCGCCGATTACACCCGATATGATCTACGCGGCAGGTGCGGGCGGTGGCCGACTGCCTGAAGGAGGCCGCCGGTGAGCGCCTTTTCACCTTCACCCGCTGAGCCGAGCCAGTGGAAAAGCGCGCGCTCAACCAACGCGATCGCGCCTCTGCATGAGAAGTTCAAGGGATGCATCAAGACCCACTGCTGCCATTGGCCGAAGACACGGAAATGTTGTTCTGGAAGTTGGCGGCGTCCGGCCAAATCTCGATGCGAAAGATCGACGGATCGAAGAGGTTCCCCGCCAAGCCACTCGATCAGCAGACCGCACGCATGAACCGGTAACTCTCAAGCACGGAAGGTTGCGCGACCAAATTCCAACGCGATCCAACTTCATGGCGCGATCTGTGAAAAGGTTCCCGCCCGCCATGAAGTCCAGGGATACATCCAGCCGTGCACTCTGACCGGGCGACTCCGGAGGCCCGACTGTCCAAGCATCGGGTATGTTGCCGAGGTGCTCACTGATAAGAGTTCGAAGGCGGGTTACGGACTACACGCTAGTCCGGCGGTACACCGAGATATGACGTTTGGAGATATCGGTGAACGCACCTTCCGCCCAATCTTCCCACCGCTCCGCTAGCTTGAGTCCTACGCATTCGGCCATGGTATCGAGCTCTTGGTGATAGACGTATCGAATACATTGGGGGAGTCGGGTGATCGATGTACCGGAAAACCAGAGGGAGGTTGAAGTCAACATCTGATTCACTGAATCGTGAACTTCCGCAGTAAGAAGTGTATTTTCCTGATCCAAGAGCCGAGTAGTCATCCTATGACCTTTGACGAAACCATCCAAAGATGGCACAGGCATTTCTATAATTAAAGCCCCGTCATCATCCAGCAAATCCGCGGCCGATCTGAGGCAACTTATTTGCTCTTCCCGTCTAACGAGCAGCATTAACGTGCCAAATACACAGTAGATTAGTCGGTAGTGTTGCTCTAACTTAAAATCGGCAATATTCCCCTTCCACGCCTTGATCTGATCAGTACAGTTGGCGAGAAGTTTCAACATGCTTTCCGAATTGTCTATCCCTTCGACCTTGACGCCGAGTTCGCTCAAGGGCACCGCTACGCGCCCGTTGCCTATACCAAGTTCAAGAGCACTCCCTCCGCTGGAAAATCTTTCGAGAAAAACCGCAGTTTCGCCTGCTTCAGCGACTTTTCCCACCATAGTGGTATATTTCTCATACACAGAAGCCGAATTATCGTCATAGATAAACTTGTCCGACATATGCAATTCTCCTGTCGTTGGGTATAGGCACTATCGTATTGCTTGATGCGACTTAGTCGCATTGGGTCCCTCGCCACCGAACCAACTTGTTTTCAGGCAGCCCGCATTTTTCTGCTTCCGCCTGGCGGGTCGACAGCCTTGAGCAGCGCAGTAATTAGGTGAACCTCGCAATTCACAAAAAAGCGCTGTGCCAAACTGACCGATTTAAGTCCAATACCTCGGCTATTCGCGTCCAAATCCGTCTGGAGGGCGCCCCAAGCGTCGAAATGATGGTGCTTCAAAGGCCAATCCCGGCAGCGAAGCGGGAGCTTCTATGTAGACATATTCATTTGGAATGCACGGCGGGGCCATCGCCGAAATTAGGCGCCGCAGATTGTGCCCGCTGTTGCTAGCAGCGAGCGTGCAGAAATTACCACAGCTCCATGTCACGCAACCATATTTGAAATAACCTGCCAATGCCGTTGATAAACTATCGAGTGTCGCCTCGTTAATGTTCATCTGCTTGAGAATGACGTCATTTTTCATTTTGATATCACTCGACAAGAAGAAACGCGTTTTATAACCATGGTCCTTCTGCAGCTCACGACGGAGGTATTCCTCGGTCTCCGCTTGCCTGAATTTTTCTAACAATAGCAATATCCCGTCGTCTTTCAGATGACGTTTCACAAAGCCAATCTGCGCTGCTCGATCGGGAGAATACATTTGAAACGTAGTATCCTCGAGGATGATGTCGAATCCGTCGGAAAAACGCCTGAGCCCCGGCGTCGCCGCCATTCGGCTCCGGGTCAAGTGATGGAATGGGCCCAGAAAGAACGTCGCGTGCTCGGGTCGTCCGTGAAGAAAGAAACTCTTCTCGTTTTCTTTATTCGGACTGCACGAAAGGGTCTCAATCTTTCCGTTGCCTAATTTGGCTAGCGTTCGAGCGAGTATGCCTTCGGCCGCGCCGAGTACATAGATTCGCGCTGGGCTGTTGTCACTTGCAGTAGTGCGCCCATATCGTAAGAATGCATCGCCAAGGCGAATGTCCTCTTCAAGACGATATGGAATACTGCTATAATAATGATGGCCGAAATAGCCCCAGATCTGGCGATGCGCATTGTTGAAGCTTACCAACGCCACATCCCCCCGGAAAAGGCGCGGATCAACTCGCGGCACTTTGGTCGGAACTCCTGATCGTCCAGCAGCGGTCGCTGAAAAAAATTCGGCCATTTCATTCAATCGCGGCGCCTTATCGCACTCCATGAAAAAATCTCGCATCTGCTGTTCAATATCGCTCGCCCCAGTGAATTGCTCGACGCCGCCATCTCCGGCAATGCACGAAGGGCGGTGCGATTCTGGCTGCTCCGATCGAGAAGAAGCGCTATGCTTGGTAGGCTTCGGCATCAGGTCCTCCATTACTGTCCATCGTGAAAGAGACGACGCCAGAAACAAAGATAACATCGTCTTTGACACGCGACCGTCTATGTTAAATTGCACTAAGGTTCAGAGATACTCACCTCTTACTTGGAGTCAACTTTGCTGGTGGGAGGAGATAAACGCCACACGGCCCTATTCGCGAGCGGTCGGAAATGGTGTGATCGACCAGCTGATTAAGTCGATGCCACGCTGAAGTATCGCCTGGGTCTGAGTAAGGCTGGGTGAAGCGGCGATGACATGTCCGATCGGATCTCGGGAATCGCCCCTCCTAACGACCGGGGTTTTGGGTTCAACATAGAGTTTGACCTCGACGATACCTGGCACGGCGGCCGCCCGGCTGCCTCCATCGATCCAATCGAGGATGCCATCGCGGTCAGGAACTAAGGATCGGTAGACCACAGTCTGCGAATAGGTTGGACGCAAATCCCATTCCTCGCCGGTGACAAGCTTGGTGTGCTCAGTAATGAGATCGAGACCGCACCCCAGCTGGATGAGTTTAGGATCTCCGCCCGCCATACGCGGATTGACTTCGATAACCACCGGGCCAAGCTTCGTCCACCGCAGTTCAATGTTTGTCGGTCCCCAGCCGAGGCCGAGAGCTTGCAAACTTTTTCGCGAAACTTCGGCGATGTGTGTGTACTCGTCATCGGTTAGCAGAGCCGGAAAGATGCATTCATGAGCGACGAAATGTGGTGGCGGGCCGAACTCATAGGCGATAATTCCAATGACGTCATTTCCCATTAAATGAGCGACATAAAGGGGGCCTTGTGCGAATTCTTCGACCAGTATCCTTGGTGAAGACCGCCATATGTGCCTTCCGCCCAACAAATAGGTCGCATGTTCGGCTAGCTCATCGACGTTGCGGCACAATCGGACCCCTCTACTGCCTACGCCCACGGCCGGCTTAAGAATCACCGGTAGGCCAATCTCGGCGGCAAAGCTTTCTACCTCCGCCGCATTCGCTGCCAAGCGATAAGCAGGTATTGGAACGCCACCCTCCGCCAGCAGTTGACGTTGAGAGAATTTATCGCAGCATCGTTCAATTGATGTGGGGTTAGGTCCTGGTAGATCGAAATGCCGGCAAAGTTTGCCAACTGTTGCGTAAACCGCCTCCCAAGGCGATGTAATGCCAGCAATGTCATAAGTCTCACTCAGCCGAGAACATTCGGAGATCAGCGCATCGAGATCGTCTGTATCGACCCGGATCGCCTCAAGCCTTTCTGCCGTAAGATAGTCGTACTGAGCTGGATCAACCGACAGAGTAATCGGATGAAGGCCAAGGCGCTGGGCTGCTTGGACGTATGGCAGACCATTGCTCCTTCCATGACCTTCAACCAGGATTAGCGCTCTTTGTGCCATTGGCGACCTTTACCCTTCTTGCTGCGTGATGGTATGGGGATAAATACACATCAGCTTGCATCCGTGCCTAACTAGAACTTTGCACAGATATACCAGTGTCAGCGTTTTTCGGTTGCAAAGATTCTGTGAAGTTAGTTGAAGCGTCTGTTGCAACGACTTGATTACCAGGGGATGGACAGAGGCATTTCGACTATTCGCAGGTTGCGATGCGATCCGCTTCCGAACGTGGCTGAAGGAAGAGCAATAGTTACCGGTGCGGGCCGAACCTGTAACCAAGGAAGTCAAAGCGTTCCCTGCGGGCATTCTTCGCGAAGTCTTCGCCTCATTGAGCGTCAGTCCGAGCTCCGTCACCGAACGTGTCCACGCCAGCGGCTGAGGATGCACACGTCGGTTGTTTCCCCGTTCACGCGGCCTTTGCCGAAATTTAGGCGGGTCGGATCCGCATCATCAATCCGGCCAGTTACCCGACCGAAGATGGGCATTGCCGCCGGAACGACTGTATCGATCGCATCAGTGCTGCGGGGCCCCCAGCGCCCACCGCCGTCGCAAACAGCCAGAATGGCGAGTTCGATTCCATCGATCCGATGGCTCGACGGCTCAGTCCACCGGCAACGAACGGCCTAGCGATTTACGACACGCTGTTTGCGCTTGTTTCAGCAGCTCTGCTAGCCAGCGTGTGAGCGGGCGAATGTGGACGACGTATCCAGCCTTCTGCGCGGTAGCGAAAATAAGTAATCCTGCACCTGAGTCTTTTTCGCTGTGAGGCCGCCCCTTTCGTAGGCTTTATGACTGACAACAAATCGGGCGAACAGAAAATTGCGCTCAGGTTGGGAAGAATCTAGACGAAAAAGGCACACTAATGAACAACAACTTTACCTTGGCAGTCACTGGCCAGTCCCTGATTCATCACGACACGCGAAATGTCAGAAGCCCCGAGTTCGATCGCGTCAAGGCGATCCTGAAGGGCGCGGATCTCGCATTTACGAACTTCGAGGGGACGATATACGGTTCTCATTGTGGGTGGCCCACGAAAGGCTACTGGTTCGGATGCAGCAAACCGTTTGTTCTGGATGCGCTGGAGGAGATCGGCTTCAAAGCCCTCTCACTGTCCAACAATCATGCATTCGATTTGGGACCCTCGGGCATCCTCTCAACTTTGCAAGAGGTCGGCAAGAGGGGATTTCTGCATGCGGGCATTGGGCGGAACGCAAGCGAGGCGCTCCGACCTGGCAACGCTACTTTCGGCGAACGAGCCGTCGCGATGGTTGCCATGGATGGGGGGCCAGGGGAGGACTTGAGGTACGCGGCTGACGCCACGGACTACAGCCCAGAGCGACCTGGCATCAATCGCCTCCGAATTTCTCGCATTCTCGACATCGACGCCGAGGCATTTGACCGCCTTGAGGCGATACTTGACAAGGCTGGGTACTCCTCTTTGGACCTATACGAGCCGGAGGACCAGCCGCCGCTCGACCAAGGCGAACTGTGGATCGGGCTCGCTGCCTTTCGCAAATCGGACCGATTCAAGCGAACTGTCGAGATCGACAGAGAAGATCTCAAGCACAATCTCCGGGCCATCCAAACCGCCGCAGATGCTGGCAATCTAGTAATTGCCTATCTGCATCATCACCACTGGGCGGGCGATTGGCTACAGTCGCCCGACTGGATCAGCGCCGTCGCGCGGCAATGCATCGATGCAGGTGCGGCGATCTTCGTCAGCCATGGCGTTCCGGCACTCTTGCCCATCGAGATCTATCAGGGCCGGCCCATTTTCCATAGCCTCGGCAATTTCATATTCCATTCACGGTCGAACTTCTGGAAGGCAAACGAGGTTTGGGAAAGCGTCGTCGGCGTCTGTTCATTCGATCAGAACTGTCAGTTGACATCTCTGACCCTCCACCCGGTCATTTTAGGTGGCGAGGAAGGGCTGAAGGACGAAGTCCTGCAGCGCCGCCTGGTGCCGCATTTGGCCACGGGACCCGCCGCCGATCGCATCCTGGGGAAGGTTGCATCGGCGTCCATGGAATATGGTTCGCGCATCGAGGTCGTCGAAGGGCTTGGAAAGTTCGATCTGGCGTAGCAGCACTAAGCGCTGGCGATGACGACCTCACTTGCCGTTTGCTTGGGCGGATGGTCCGCTTGGGAACGCTTGACCATCTGATACCCTCTTGCCGGCAGTAGAGATCTGCTGTGCTCACCGTTTTGTCCACGTCTATAAAGGTTGGCCCTGTTCACGGATTTGCGATTCAAGATGGTGAACCCATGGTAGGCTCGGTGTGCCTGGGCGCAATCCTCCATCTTCGAACTGTTGCGGGCGTGCCGCTAAATTATCTGGTGGAGGCCGTTTGCCATCCTGCCTTGGCGGGATCGCCGCGTCGAACGGCACTCCAATTCGAGGTCAGCTCGGTGCCATAGCACCTAGGGAATGATGGAGCGGCGGCGGCCGAGAGCGGTGCGTGCAGCTTCTCGCTGCGGCGCGCACCAGCGGATAGAGAGACTTTGACCGTCTGCTTCAATTTCGTTCCGCTCTTAGGAAGTTGTCCGACACCGGCGCTCGGCGATTATGTCGATTTCCCGGGCGACACGCTCATGCTCGCGATCAATTCGATTTGATCGTCCGTAAAACGCTTTCTTCGCCCGACCATCCTTCAATAAAAGCCGGCTTCTAATCCCAGCCTGGTGGAATTACATATGGCAGGTCACCCATTGGGAAGGCTACAGATGCTTGAACTGTCGCAGCTGCGACGTCCCACGTCACGTCCACCAGAGAACAAGATCAGGCCGCGCAAATCCGAAAAAGCAATTCAGCACCAGGCGACGCTTTCCGTCGCCTGATTGACCGGTAACCCCGTGAACGAAGCCGCCATCGATTAGGGCGATATCCCCGGTTTTGAGCTCGAACTCGCGGCAAGGGACGGCTTCCAGATAGGCTGCCGAATAGGGATATCCAGTGGTCTCCACACCTTGCGATATCCGGTCCGCAACCGTCGGCTTGTGGCTCCAGAGCTTCAGATTGCCGCCTTCCTCAGGCATGCTGGGATAGAGGTTGAGCGCTGCGACCGTATTGTGCGCCACCGCAGAAAGCTCGTAATCATCGCCAGCACGTAAGACTTGAGCGACGTCGTCGTGGGGATCCAAGGAAAACGTGCCTGTGCCCGACCAACTGAGGCCGCGACAAACATTGGCCTGGCCGTGTTCGGAACGGGCTAGCCGCAATTCGATTCCCTGGTTGTGAAGCTCTCGCTTCAACGCCCCGAATACTGCTCGAACCGGGTCAACCAAATTCTTAAAAAGGGCATCGACGTACGGCCGCGCGTTTTCGGCATCTGTGAAATAGGTGGCTGCATCCTTCCTGTAGTGAGATGCGCCGACATATTGTCCGGGCACACCATCTTTACGCTCTCTGAGACCGGAGCTTCCAATAAAGTTCGTGGTGATCTCCTCGGCTACTTCGGTGCTGAAAGCTTGCTTGATGTGCAGAGCGGTGAGCTCACCTTTCAGGACCGAGATGATCTCCGCAGTGTTGATCGAGCCAATCCGTTCTCTGATCGAAACCGGGGAGATGGCTGGCACTTGAGATATCTGACTAGGCATTGTCTTGCTCCTGTAGTGCGTGATCAAGGATGGTGATGCCACGATCGAGTTCGGCATCGGTGATGGTTATCGGCGGGAGGACTTTGATAACGTCGCGATTTGGCCCCGAGGATTCGATAAGAAGGCCATTTTCGAATGCGACATCGTGCACGCGGCCGACAACTGCCGGTGAACGGCATTTCAGGCCGGCCATCAGACCGCGGCCGCGCTTCTGTTCGATGTATCTTGGAAATTTCGCAACCAGGCGATCGAGGTGCGTTTGCAGCCTGACGGCTGTCCGCTCGACACCTGCAGTAAATTTCCTATCCGACCACATCTTGCACATGGCTCCTGCCGTCACGAAGGCGAAATTGTTGCCTCTGAAGGTCCCGCTATGTTCTCCGGGCTTCCATATGTCCAAGTCGGGTCGAATCAGAACCATAGACAGCGGGCTCCCTGAACCGCTTAGGGACTTGGAAAGACACACAATATCCGGTTCGATTTTCGCGGACTCGAATGAGAAGAAATCGCCAGTTCGGCCCGCGCCCGCCTGGATGTCGTCGACGATAAAAACAATGCCGTGCGTACGGCAAATGCGCTGAATTTCCGTGAGCCAAGCCGCGGACGCGGCGTTCATGCCGCCTTCTGCCTGGATGGTCTCCAGTATAATTGCGGCAGGCTTTTCTATGCCGCTCCCCGGGTCGCTCAAAACGTGGTCGATGTAACTGGCGGAATCGAAAGCTTGGCTCGGATAGCCGTCATAGGGAACACGGATCACATCGTGGCGAGCAACGCCTCCCAGTTCCCTGGTTGAGGCCGAGCCCGACACCGCCAGAGAGCCGAGCGACATGCCGTGGAACGCATTCGTAAAGGCCATGACGCTCGAGCGGCCGGTGTATTTTCGCGCCAGCGCCAGCGCCGCCTCGTTGGCGTTCGTGCCGGTCGGCCCGGGAAACTGAATCTTGTACGAAAGGCCTCTGGGTTTCAGGATCCAATCGACGAACCCTTTAATGAAGTCTCGCTTTGCCGCCGTATGCATATCAAGCGACAGAAGAATGTTCTCACCGACGAGATATTCAATCGCCGGCGCCATAATATCCGGATTGTTGTGCCCGTAATTGAGTGCGCCGGAACCCACCAGGAAATCGATAAAGGGCTTACCCGTCTCGTCCCAGATCGTCGCCCCAACGGCCTTCGTAAAGACGGCGGGGAACGCCCGGCAATAACGACGAACGTTAGATTCATGAGCCGTGAAAGCGTCGGTGTCCATATTAAGTCCTCTGCACATAGTCGTTCAAAGAAGAGAGCTGTTTAATGGCTAGTGGTTGCGGCAGATGTTCGTCATTTAACATTGAAGCAGAATGCCGGAGGCAGCTTTGTTTGGTCTGGTGATACCGGGATCCTCATCGAATATTGTTGGTTGGGTTGCCCTCCATTCGGATGTCTTCGGAGATGCGCTGCAACAAGATGGCTTCTAAAGCTTCCGCGAAAGCACCGATACTATGGCATCAGGTAGTTGACGTACCCACCCATCGCTACCCATAGCGCCTCCGGACAATGAATGAGTCCAAGGAGATCAGCAGGGTCGCGTCGCCAGAGTGTGTAGCTCGGCGGTAGCGAGAAGCCGCTCGCGAGCGCGCTCCTCAATAGCGCCGTAGCGAGCGAGCGGCTTTGCGGCGGTCACCAATATTCGCCGTTCAACCTCGGGCTGCGGACACCAACCTGATTCAAGAAACTATTTGATGACCGATGACACAGCGAAAGCCGCGCTCTCTTGGAGAAGACTGCGGATTCCGATCTCTTGCGCGAGATGATTGGCCCGAGCCGCCGGGTCAAGAGGGCGGGCCGCCGTGGGCGCCCTTGACGGAAAGCCCGTTCGTAGGCCAGGCGGAAGCAACCGGGAGACGCGCTGGCGAAGGGCCGCATCGGTTTCGAGAACGTCCACTACCGCGACGGCAACCATCCCCGGCCGCAGCTGGGGCTGCTGCCTTCAGGCGAGTCGAAAAGGAGATAGTCTGGGAGGGTAAAGGCGTTGACGAGGTGGGCCGTGAGTAAGCAATCAAGCGCTGATCGGGATCGACAACGCTGTTTCCGTCCGACCGAGGTTGACCTGTGATCGGCGTCACCTTAAGGCAGGCAGGCCGACAAGCTCGGTTGGAAGCCGAAGACCACTTTCGATGAACTCGTCTCGGAATGGTCGAGGCCCACTGCCGCGCCTACGGAATCATGCTCGCCTAACGTGAAAACACGATGGCGTCGCCGGCAGGTGCATGTGCCGTGGGGCCATCCGGATTGCCAGGTACGCCCTCTCGGCCGGCATCCACTCAGGTCCGGTCGTTTGGGTCGGCGAATTCACACATCCTGCAAAGCAGAAAACCATCCGCTCCATTCATCCGATCGACGATTTCGCGAAAAACTGGCTTTTCAAACAGAGCGGAGTAACCCTCATATAGAAGGTTGCCCAATACGTGACGCCGTTCAAAATCCATAGAGCACAGGGTAACGTCGCCGTTTGGAAGAAGAACATTCCGATACTGTTGAACCGCGCCGGGTTTGCCGGAGGCTCCAAACCTTGAGAAGGTGGAGCCATCATGAGCAAGACGACGAACAGGTTTTCTCCCGAGGTGCGCGCCCGAGCGGTGCGCATGGTTTTGGATCACGAAAGCGAGCATGGTTCGCGCTGGGCGACGGTGTCCTCGATCGCGGCAAAGATCGGCTGCACGGCGCAGTCGCTCAATGAGTGGGTGAAGAAGGCTGAGGTGGACAGCGGCGTGCGCGCCGGCCTTCCCACCGAGGTTGCCGAGAAGCTGAAGGCTCTGGAGCGGGAGAACCGGGAGCTTCGGCAGGCCAACGAGATCCTGCGCAAGGCGTCGGCATATTTTGCCCAGGCGGAGCTCGACCGCCCGTTCAAGCCATGATCGCGTTCATCGACGATCACCGGGAGGCGCATGGGGTCGAGCCGATCTGCAAGGTGCTGCCGATCGCCCCGTCGACCTACCACGACCATGTCGCCAAGCGGCGCGATCCCTCCCGGCTGTCGGCGCGGGCGAAGCGCGATGAGGAACTCAAGGTCGAAGTGCGGCGCGTGTTCGAGGAGAACTTCCGGGTCTATGGGGTGCGCAAGGTCTGGCGGCAGCTGAGGCGGGAAGGCTTCGACGTCGCCCGCTGCGCCGTCTCGCGGCTGATGCGCCAAATGGGTCTCGAAGGGGCGATCCGCGGCAAGCCGGTGAAGACCACGATCAGCGACAAGGCCGCTCCCTGTCCGCTCGATCAGGTCAACCGCCAGTTCCATGCCCCGGCCCCGAACAGGCTTTGGCTCTCCGACTTCACCTATGTCGCGACCTGGGCCGGCTTCGTCTATGTCGCCTTCGTCATCGACGCCTATGCCCGTCGCATCGTCGGCTGGCGGGCGAGCAGGACCGCCCATGCCGGCTTCGTTCTCGATGCCCTGGAACAGGCGCTCCATGACCGGCGCCCCGTCCATGGCGGCGGCCTGGTCCACCACAGCGACAGGGGAAGCCAATACGTATCGATCAAATACACCGAGCGCCTGGCCGAGGTCGGCGTCGAGCCGTCGGTTGGCAGTGTCGGCGATTCCTACGACAATGCGCTCGCCGAGACGATCAACGGCCTATACAAGGCTGAAGTGATCCATCGGCGCGGGCCGTGGCGCTCCTTCGAGGCCGTCGAGTTCGCGACCCTGGAGTGGGTCGACTGGTTCAACAATCGCCGGCTGCTGGAGCCCATCGGCAACATCCCGCCGGCGGAAGCCGAGGCACGCTACTACGCCATGCTCGAAGAGCCGGCCATGGCAGCGTGACTCAAACGAAACGGCCTCCGGCAAACCCGGCGCGGTTCATGTTCGTGCGTCCACGCAGGTTAGGGCTCCGACCACTGGCTGACGTGGTGCAACGATCTTAGGGTCGACGCTTCCACCCCTACTGCTCACCGGCCGCGCTTTTATCAGTGCTTCGGTAGGAATAATGTCGGCTATATCTGGGTGGGGCTCGCCCAAAGCCACGAATCGGATCAAGGGGATGTCCGCGTCGACGAGTTGACGAACCAGATCGCGATACTTGTCTCCGACCAGGCGGCTGTTCATGTAGGTGCCGTCATCGAAAACATGGACCACGAATACGCCCAAGCGCAAGGCTTGCAATCGCTGCAGGTCCTGCCCGTTCATTCCCACCAGCGTCGTAAAAATCCTGATGCCATGGCCTTTGGCGAAGGCGTGCTCCACCATTTCGGTGCAGTCCGGATTGAGCCAAGGTTCGGAGTATCCCGCAAAACCAATGTCGACGGAAGTCGGTACGCGGGCTAGACACCGCTTGAAATCTTCAAGACCCAGATGACTCGCACGAGACACTTTTCTTTGCCGGACCGCGAACTTGTCCTGGGGACAATATGAACATCCTACGACACATCCCGTGGTCGTCGTTATCTCCAAAACCCTGCCGGCTGTGTTTGCTGAGCGAAGTTCCGGTAAAATCACTGGTGATTACTCCCATCTACTTCCTGCGAAGCGCCACGATGGTGTGCGTGTGCCTTTGGCTTTCTGATACCGCCTGCTGATCTACCGAGGCAACGCAGACATCTACCCTTTTTGGCAGCCTAAGCCGCCCGGTTCACCGATTTGCCGGGCCGACCCTTCACAAACTTCCAGCGCGTCGGACCAGAGACAGCATTGCATCTTTCGAGGCATCACTCGCTCCGGAGATGTAGCCTCAACCGTTGATCGCTGGCCCGTCGCCGAGATGCGCGCGCAGCACCCTCGAACCCGCCGGAGAGAAGCTTTCTGGATGAGGTCGATCATCCCTTTCATCGAGCGAGTTCCGTGTTGTCATGCGGCTTAGCCCTCACCCTATATTGCCGCACCTCGACCAGCAAAGGCCGTCCCAGTGCGCCTGGCGCGCATTACTGCGTGATAGGATTCGAAAAGCCCGACAGGCCCAAGACGCTCCGCTGTTTTGAACCCGACATGTTTTCTGACGGCTGTCAGATTTTGGACACACATCACTCATGCGTCAGTCGCTTAAGACGGAATGATATGCTGAGTTCTGCAAATTCGCTGAGAGTGGGCGGCCATGACAGCGTGGTGTTCAACGTCACCGATTCCCTGGAAGGAACGCCACCATGATCAAGACTGAAGATAATTCCGCCATAGCAGCGTCAACGACAATTTGCTTTCGAACCCGGATGGATTGAACGAGGTGGTCCGCGCGGTGATGCTCGAGGCCGAAATGGACGAGGCGCTGGGTGCTTCGAAGAGCGAGCGCACGCCGGAGCGTCTCGGCTATCACGCGCGCTACTACGGGCGGAGAACTAGCTGCGCACCTACGGCGGTTCGATAATCCCAAGTTTCAAAGCTTTTACAACAGCTACCGTTCTGCTGGTCGCATCCAACTTCCGCATTACATTTTTTAAATGGAAATCTATCGTATTTCGTGATCTGCCTAAAATAGTTCCTATTTCCCATGACGATTTTCCTTTCGACACCCAATAAATGCACTCTATTTCTCTCGGAGAGAGGTTATGAATTTGCTCCGGTTCAGTCGGAGTGCCGAGCTTCGCAACCCTCAGATGAAACTGTAGCGCGGCCATTTGCAGGTAGGTGATCGTTCTATTTAGCAATTCGCAGTCTGAGGATTGAGCAAAACTCATAAACCTAAAGCTGTCAGCGGGGCCATGTAATGGGATGGTAACGCCTGACCTCAAGCCGAATGTTGCTGCTTCGTCCAGAACGCGGCGTTCATCTTCAGTCGTGCTTTTGTCGGTATACACCTCGCTCCATCGAAAGGCCCCTACCCCCCTTCGACTTTTCTTGATGAGTGGGTCTATTTTGGCATAGCCCATTTTCGAGTAATGCTCCTGCCATTCATCAGGGTAATTCCACATCACCGCAGAATCGCGTCGGACCCGCTTGAAAACCCTCTGTTTTGATGCGAGCGGGCCATAGGCAATCCACGGGCAATCGAACTTCAGCGCAAACGCAGACATCTGTTCGAACAACTGTTCGGGTTGAGCGATATCATCAGTCATCTCGAGGAATAGGCCTAACTCGACCGCAATCCGCGGGAGTTCCATGATGCCTCCTTCATTGCGTTCTCATTGGTGCAAAGTTTGCTCCAGCCCAGCCTCGCAACATGCGAAGTCAACGGGACCGAGCCAGAGTTCCTTCCGCCACCTGGAGTACCTTCAAGAGTCGTGCCAGCTTGCGAGCGAAGCTTCTTCTTCAGGTTGTCAATCGACTGGGGGGAGGTACCCAGGAGGCGAACCGAACAGCACTGTGTCGGGGAGCGCACAATCCGACAGTCGAGCATTCGATTGACGGAATGGGCAGGAAAGTATTCGCGGCGCGTTTTTGAAATCAGCACCCAAGTCCCGGGCCTGAGAAAGCTGCATTGCAACTGTACTTATTTAACCGAGGCAACGTGATGCACCCGCTCCGCTTATCGGGTAGAGAAAGAACAAGTTCAAAATTCAATCGATACATCGACCTTCTTTTCCAATCTCCCGAGTTGGGCAGCCGTAGCAATCGTATTCGACTGGATCGCGGCTGACTTTCTCCAGGCTCGGTAACCTGCTGAATTTGTCCTTCGGATCTTCCCGCTGAGTTGGCACGACTTTTGAACATCACCGTCGTGAGGCGGCAGGAGCTGCCCGCCAAAATTGATGCTGTTATGGGGGAGGTCGAAAATTCCAGTTTTGTCATTTAACTTCTTTGGGACCGAGCGTGTTGATGCGCCCGCTTGGAAACTATGAAACGTTTCCCCGTCCATCGGCGCGGCGCCACTTGTCGCGATGTTTTCACCTTCACTGTCCGCCACTGGAGCCGGCAGCCGGTGCGGCTCGCGATCATCATGGCTGCGATGCTTGCCTCCACGCTGGCTGACGTGCTGATGCCGGTCTATTCAGGTCGTCTCATCGATGCTGTTGCAGGTGGCGCTGCTGTGGCAGCACCAGCCTGGCATTCGGCCCTTGCAGCCTTCTCTGTACCGATTGCGCTTGCGCTCGCTGCCCTTGCCATGCGCCACATCGCCTTCATTGGCCTGAACGACCTTTTGCTGAAGATGATGTCCGATGTCGCGAACGAAGCGTTCTATCATGTCCAGCGCTTTTCGACAGACTGGCATGCGAACAGCTTCGCCGGCTCGACAGTGCGCAAGATAACGCGCGGCATGGGGGCGCTCGACCCCCTAAACAGCACAATATTGGTCGCGCTGTTCCCGTCTTTTATCATCTTGGTAGGTTCGACGGCGCTGCTCGGCTGGCACTGGCCGGTCATGGGCGTGATCTTTGCTTGCGGCTCTCTGATCTATCTTGCGTTTTCGATTTCGCTGTCGCTCAGCTATGTCGCGCCGGCGGCGAGCCTTGCCAACCAATGGGACACAAAGCTCGGCGGCGCGCTTGCGGACGCGGTCAGTTGCAACGCTGTGGTCAAAGGCTTCGGCGCCGAGGTGCGCGAAGACGCGCGCCTTGCAAATATCATGACCAAATGGCGGCACCGCACGCGCAGGAGTTGGGTGCGCGGGACGAACATTGGCTCAACCCAAGGCGTCACTTTGGTTGCGCTCAGGGTGGCGGTGATCGGATATGCCCTGCTTCTGTGGTCGCATGGACAGGCAACGCCTGGCGAGATAGCCTATGTACTCACGTCCTTCATCGTCCTGCAGGGCTATTTGCGTGATGCCGGCATGCATGTCCGCAACGTGCAACGCTCGGTTAATGATATGGAAGAACTGGTGGCCATCCACAATCAGCCGCTGGATGTTGCGGATCGTCCAGAGGCCAAGCCGATCCGGATCACGACGGGCCGCATCGATTTCCAGAACGTCCACTTCCGCTACGCCAACCATCCCCTGCCGATCTATAGCGAATGTTCGCTGTCGATTGAGGCTGGCGAAAGGGTTGGGTTGGTTGGACCCTCCGGTTCCGGCAAGACAACATTCGTGAAGCTCATCCAGAGACTCTACGACCTGAGCGGCGGCCGGATCCTGATAGACGGTCAGGACGTCTCCGAGGTGACCCAAGAGTCCCTTCGTTCGCAGATCGCGATCGTGCAGCAGGAGCCGATCCTGTTTCACAGGTCGCTTGCCGAGAACATCGCCTATGGCCGGCCTGGCGCGAGCCAGGCCGAGATCGAGCAAGCGGCACGGCTGGCCAGTGCTCACGAATTCATCGCGCCCCTGCCGAAGGGCTATGGGACATTGGTCGGCGAAAGGGGTTTAAAGCTCTCTGGCGGCGAACGCCAGCGGGTGGCGATCGCGCGCGCCTTCCTGGCAAACGCGCCGATCCTCATCCTGGACGAGGCGACGTCAAGCCTCGATTCGGAATCCGAGGTGCTCATTCAACAAGCGGTGGATCGGTTGATGGTGGGCCGAACCACACTCGTCATCGCACACCGGCTGTCGACAGTCCGCTCGCTCGATCGGCTGCTCGTATTCGATCGTGGCTGCATCATGGAGGACGGCGATCATGCCGCGCTGATCGATCTCAACGGTGGCATTTACCGCCGCCTGTTCGAACGGCAGGCGTTGGAGCTAGCGAAGGGCCTGGCCTGAGCGCCAACCGGTTGCGCGATGCGCCGAGCCGTTGCCGGAGAGGCTTGTGGCAGTGAGGCCTTACCGACGAGCGGCGGGCGTTACGGCCGGCAAAACCAGCACGGCCGGAATTGTCCGCCAAGCGGGCGAGCGGGAATGCGCCACGTCTAAGCTTCGGCGAATGCGCGCAGTTTCACGCGGGCACCGCATTGTCGCGCCTCACGGCGAACGCACCAAAAGGGCGGGAATCTCGACGGTCATTTTTGGGTCCGGCAAGTGTGCGGCCCTCGCCGTTACCAATTTCGCCAAAGGAAGCGAAGTCAACGCACAGGCCGGCTGGGAGCCCTGTCGCTGGCCCAAACTACCGCACGCCGGCCACGTCAACGCTTCAAACTCCCTTCGGTTCGCAAAGTCGTCCCCTCGGAGACCCGGAAGCGCAGGAGCTCCGACCGCAGTCTTCGCTCAACTCTCGCCATCTGCTCCGGGGGGATTGGATTCCGTTCCCTTGCTAACAGAGTGGCAGCTGAGCACGAACTCGCCGGCCTCGTGTCTTTCGATTACGGCCAACGGCATAGGAAGAGATTGGATTCGCCGGCCCTCTGCGGACCGAATGAACAGTTCTACAGATCATCGACGTCCGCGAAATTGACCTCGGCCTTTCCGGCCCAGCGCTGAACGGTGTTATGCACGTCCGGTACGGCAGGACGGCGGAATCGTAGTCTGCCGAATGTCAGCCGTTGCGAAAGGTGTAGCCGTACCCGTTGATCGCCGGGGCGCCACCGAGATGTGCGTAGAGGACCCTCGATCCCTGTGGAAAGAAGCCCCTCTGGACGAGATCGATCATCCCTTGCATCGATTTGCCCTCGTAAACGGGATCGGTAATCATGCCCTCGAGCCGCGCGCACACACGGATTGCCTCTTTGGTTTCCTCCGATGGAACGCCATAACGCGGGTACGCGTAGTCCTCGAGCAATACCACGTCTTCCTCCACAAGTTCCGTCCCGAGATCGACGAGCATCGCTGTATGTTGGGCTATGCCAAGCACCTGCGCCTTGGTCTTGGCGGGGGTGGCAGAGGCATCGATACCGATCACGTTGCGCTGTCGACCGTCCTTGGCGAACCCGACGAGCATGCCGCCGTGGGTTGAACCAGTCACCGTACAGACGACGATATAGTCGAAGGCAAACCCAAGCTGCTTTTCCTGGGCGCGCACCTCCTCAGCGAACCCCACATAGCCCAGGCCGCCGTATTTGTGGACAGAGGCGCCGGCCGGTATCGCATAGGGCCTGCCGCCCCTTGCCTTGACCTCATAAAGTGCCTTTTCCCAGCTGCGGCGGATGCCGATGTCAAAGCCCTCGTCAACCAGGCGCACCTCTGCCCCCATGATGCGGCTCAAGAGGATATTGCCGACCCGGTCGTAGACGGCATCATCATGTGGGACCCAGCTCTCCTGGACCAGGAGGCATTTCATGCCGATCTTGGCGGCGACCGCAGCGACCATGCGCGTATGGTTGGACTGCACGCCACCGATTGTGACGAGCGTATCGGCATCTGACGCGATCGCGTCGGGCACAATGTATTCGAGCTTGCGCAGCTTGTTTCCGCCGAACGCGAGACCGGAGTTGCAATCCTCGCGTTTGGCGTAGATTTCCACCTTGTCGCCCAGATGCTTGCCGAGGCGGTCGAGCCTCTCGATCGGCGTGGGCCCAAAGGTGAGCGGATAACGTTCGAATTTTTCCAGCATGCTCTCTCCAGCAAAAAAGTACCTGAACCGGCTACGCACCGGTCAGCCCAAGGGTGTGTGTGATCAAAGCCACCCGTCTTTCGAAGCGGGTGCAGAAAACGTTCATCCTTATTGCAGCACCGAGTTTGTCGTTGCGACAAGCAGACCGCATCCGGCGTGCTGCGATGACTCTTATGTGCCTAATCGACCCAACACCCGCATCTCCCGGCCTAAGGACAAACCGAATGTGGTCGCGTCTTAGCCGAACACAGATTCCCTATACGATCAACTCAGTCATCAGAGGGTGACCAAAATTGGTGTGGGTCTGAGCACTGATCCTGTCATCCGCGCATCAAAGCAGCAGCACATGCTGGGCATTCGACCATAAGCCGGGACACAGCTGAAAATTTCATTCCGCAGCTGATCAGAGTCAGGCGACTGATACCGAGCTTCCCTGGAACCATTGACATGCTGGCCCATGTGGCGAGTTCCACGAGCGCGGCTAGACCGCCAGATCAGAAAGAGCACGGTGTCGAGATAGCCGGCCTGAAGCAGCAGCGAACAGGCCAGCGTCGTGACGACTGCCACATGGGTCCAATGCGAAGCGAAGTAAACCATCGACGCATTGCTGCACAGGACCAGCCCCACGAGCCGACAAAAGATATGAAGTGCAACGCCGTTCTCCTGGTTTTTCGCCAGATCATGTTGCGAGCTCGTCGGCCGCAACATGCGTCTGGCAGTTCTTGGGGCAGACGCGGGCGCAGGCTCCGCAGCCGATGCAGCGGCCGGCATTGTCAACAACCATGATCATGCGATTGAGCTCGCCGTCGAAATCGTCATCCTCGTCATTGCAGGGGCCGAGGATTTCACCCGCGTCATCGACGCCGTGAAGATGCATGACATCGCGCGAGCAGACCTTGAAACAACGGCCGCAGCCGATGCAGGTCTTGCTATCGATGAAGGTCAGGTACGACGGCATCCAAATGGAGCCGTCACGAGTGGTGAATGTGCGCATCATCCTAAATTCTTCATTGAAGCGAGTTCTCTCTTGGCAACATCCAACTCGGCATAAACGGCGTGGGTTTTCTCGGCGACTTCCTGTATGTCGGCCCACTTGCCCGGCAGACCCTCGACAAGGTCCTGCAATGCCATCTTGGCAATAGCTGCACGCAACTGGAGCTTTCGGACTTTCTTCCTCATCTTATCTAGGTCTGACATAGATCCTTCCTGGAACAATGGTTTTCTTGATGCGCGCCATCTCGGGCTAGGCTTCAATGACTGCAGTCGCATCGTCGACCAGTTTCGTACCGGCCTCAGCCAGTTTGCGGAGAGTCTCGAAGCCGAACCGGTGGACATCTCGATAGAACGACCAACCGCCGGAAGCCCCCAGGGGTTTCATTCCAATTATTGGCGACGTCGACACGCCGGAGCGCTCCTCAATCGCAAGCGCCACGGCGGTGTAAAACATGTCGAGCCTCCACAGCGCGTCCGAATCAGGATCGCCGATGAGAGGGGTCGCACATTGCTGTTCCTTGGTGATGATGAATTCGGCCAGCAGCTCGGCGTCCGAATTGCCTTCCCATAAGCCGAAGGAATCCTGAGTACGGATCAGCCGCAGAAGGCATTTGACGAACGGGCGAGCAAGGGCTTCTTCGTCCTTGTTGACAGCAGGGCCAACCGGTGCATGAGGCATTTCGTTGTTCCTCATTTCAGTCTTCGTCTTCGAGGGACGATTTCCTTTTCCTGCGATGCCCACTCCGGGCCCACTTGCGTGGCCGACGAATGGCTTGGGCGGCCCAACCCCACCCAAGAGTGCCCCGTGGCCGACCTCGACATGTCCACGAGTGCGAGACCTACGGCGCGAATTCGCGGCGCACATCGTCTGCGCCGCGATCCGACCGGTGGTCAACGCAATTGAAATCCACCCTGCCGCAAGCCGCCCGCCCTTGCTGCATCGACATACTTGCTGCGAAGCGAGCCTCGATGGGCGGATTGGCCAGTGTTCAATTCCAATTGTCAGTCCCTTCGCGATTCTTGCTCAGGAAGCGACTGCGTTTTGAGTTTCGGGTGCCTTGTTTTGCGGAGCCACACAAAGATCCGCGTGACAGGCAGGCTCACCCGTGTAGTTGGCCAGTGCTTGGAGCAATGGGGTAAGATAGTACTGTTTGGTGTGGTCCGGAATTGGCCCCAGACGGTCCACCGATTTCAGTGCCACCTCGATCAACTCGATTGCGCGATCTTTGTTGCCGCTCTCGTAATAATACTGAGCTACCGGGAGGTACCGGCGGTATTTAAACGGGCCATCGCCTTGTGGGGGATTTAAGGTCAGTATCTGTTCCGAGAGCTCGTTGCCCATCGCAAAGCGCTCGGCGCGCGGAAGATGGGAATTGTCCATCGTGGGATCGAAGAGTTGGTTGAGGGCCAAGGCCATCCACGACACCGCCTCGGACGTTTTGTCGATCGCGTCCTCGACCAATTCTCGCATGACCGGCATGCCGGTCTTGATGTCGCGCAGCTTGTGAAGCAGAAGATCCGCATGAATCTGCCGGAACTCATAAGAGTCTGGCATCAAGGCGAGGCCTTCTTCGATGGCCAAGAGCGCCGCCGTCCAATCCTCGGCCTGCATCGCCGGCGTAAGTTTGGCGTATATCGGCCGGGTAAGCGACATTTCGCGCGCTGCAAGTTGGTTATGCGCGATGCGCTTTGCATCGGCGGCTTTCGCTTCATAGCTGCTGCGCCAGCTGCCGTTAAGGACTTTCGGCAAAACGTCATCGAGTTCCGCCGGGTGGCCAATAAAAGCGATGTGGCCGTCGCGGTCGACCACGAACGAGGTGGGAATCCCAATCGAAGAGCTGGGATCCATCCAGAGCTTGTTCATTTCGCCAATGTAATCGAACCCGATACGATAATTCAGATTCGGGAACTTCTCGGTCAGCCAGGCATCCACGTTGGTCCGCGCCTCGTCCGCGGTTGCAGCCTGTTCGCAAGCTGCGACTCCGATAATCTCAAATCCGCTGTCTTTATATTTCTCCTGCAGTTCAATCAAATGGGGCATGGCGTCGACACATGGTCCGCACCAAGTCGCCCAAAATTCAACGAGGTAGACCTTGCCGGGCTTAAAGTTCGTGACGGGCTCGCCACGCAGCCAGTTCTCCACTTTGATCGGAGGAGCCGGGGACCCCATACGCAGTTCCATGATGTTCTTATCCAAAGCTAC
The DNA here is from genome assembly GCF_003999085.1 of Mesorhizobium sp. M4A.F.Ca.ET.090.04.2.1. Lineage (NCBI taxonomy): Bacteria > Pseudomonadati > Pseudomonadota > Alphaproteobacteria > Hyphomicrobiales > Phyllobacteriaceae > Mesorhizobium > Mesorhizobium sp. M4A.F.Ca.ET.090.04.2.1. The sequence continues at coordinate 4,536 of NZ_RZOT01000009.1, read as the reverse complement.
CCACACCTTTCGTGGCTTTTATGCGTAGTTGGTTTCTCTGTCAGAATCGCAACACACGGATCAGGAGGCCATCGCTCGTCTTGCGCGTTTGCATGCGATTCAGCCCTCTCACAGTGTTGCCGCCCATCAAGCAGCAATGGGCGTGCCAACCCCTCTCAGCTCCGGTAAGCGGCGGGGAATGCTTTGAAAATTCTCCACGAGCCCAAACACGGCCGATTGTCGTGGACCTGACATGTCTTCTGCCGCTGTCGGGTTTCGCCCTCTTGAGCCAGCCGCTTTAGGACAGGTGAGAGCTTGGATGGCTCGCCTGTCATTAGACTGGCCGGCGTCCTCGAGCAGTGGCACTTTGGCGCCGGGTCGAAAGTGCGGGGCGGCTTGGTCCTCGTGCCGCCACCGCCGCGTGTGGATCCTTGCCTCGTGGACATAAATCACCACGCGGCTGGCAAGTCGGCGGCATTGGGCTCAATCAGCGCGGCGTTGAGCCCCGACAGCACGTAATGCTGCACCAATGTATCGGATGCCCTTCGCTGCCTCCACTTCTGCAGCCAGGCGTCGAGCGACGCTACCTGCCCACGTTCGAGCGCGACTGCAGTAATCTGCGCCGCAGGATAGCCAGCCGCCATTAGAAGGTACTTGGGTCGGATAGGCGTTCTGCCAGCAAATGAGGTCCGCTGTATTTCCTCGCGATGGATCACAGGCGTTCTCGGGTGATCGGGCACTATGCAAGGCGCGTCACGCTGACTAGCGCCTCGAACCACACCGGTAAAGACGGCGAGGCTAACACGACGGATATCGCAAGATCCCTTGAAATGTCTCGTTCCCCCGGCGGAGCGCGTCCAGCTCACCTTGCGGGCGTACCAGCGCCGAATGGGTACGCACGACGTCAACCTGCCTTTGGGCCCAGAGCCTCCTTGCCCTAGCCGCATGGCCCCGGCTGGTCGAGAATTTCTGGTCGTCGAGCAGTAGAACTCTTTCACATGATGGCGAATGCGCGGCGTCCAGTGGGAGAACACCTCGGCATAAAGAGCGTTACTTCCCGGGCCGACGGTGGTGAAGCATAGCGCCCCGGTCGGAGCTATTTGCCTGAGGGGCGGAGGTCCTCTTGCGCAAAAGACACGTCCTCCCAATCCGCAAGCGGTCCTGTTCGGCGCTATCCGATGTCCGACAACGTCGGAGGCGTAACGTAGCTGAGCAAGATCTATCGCTTTGCCTCGAACGATTCTCATTTGGCATGGCGCGTGCGCGTTGATCCGCAAACCCCGCCATGAGGCGAAATCGGAGCTGGCCGCCACTCCACTTCCTCCTACCACGAGAGCAGACGGGAAGCAGCGCCTTCAAATGAGGAACAAAATCACTTTACCTCGAATCTTGCCTCTCGACTACAACCGGACCCATGGAACCGCGTCCGCGACCATACAATGAGTGCGCCCCGAGGCAATGGCCCAGCGCAAAATGGCTACGCGCGATCACGCCATGCATCCAGGCTAACGAAGGCACCTCGGAGAGCCTCGCCGCCATCATCGAGACCTATCTAAGCCCACTTGAGCCAGCACAAAGGAATTTCAAACATGCACCAAGATACCGTCCGTGGGAGAGCTTTCGCCATGCCCCTGACCAGCCCGGCCTACCCACCCGGCCCATATCGCTTCAGCAACCGGGAGTATCTGATCATCACATATCGCACCGATCCGCAAAAACTGCGCGACCTTGTGCCGGAGCCGCTTCAGGTGTGCGAGCCTCTGGTCAAATTCGAGTTCATTCGCATGCCGGACTCGACGGGCTTCGGCGACTACACGGAAAGCGGACAGGTCATCCCTGTCTCCTTCTGCGGCCGCATGGGGAGCTACACCCACTGCATGTTTCTCGACGACCATCCGCCGACAGCGGGCGGACGCGAGTTGTGGGGCTTTCCCAAGAAGCTCGCCAGCCCAACGCTCCGAACAGAGACGGACACGCTTGTTGGCACGCTGGACTACGGCCCGGTCCGCGTCGCGACGGGTACGATGGGCTACAAGCACCGGGCCGCGGACCTTGCGAGCGTTAAGGCCTCGCTCGCCGACCCGAACTTCCTCCTCAAAATCATCCCGCATGTCGACGGCACGCCGCGCATCTGCGAACTCGTGGAATACCACCTGGAGGACATCGATCTGAGAGGCGCCTGGACCGGCCCGGCAGCCCTGAACCTCTGGTCGCATGCGCTTGCCCCCGTCGCCGAACTGCCGGTGCTGGAAGTAGTCTCGGCCGTACACCTCGTCGCCGATCTCACGCTCGCGCTCGGGAAGGTCGTCCACGACTATCTCGCGGAAGCCGAGCCTCGCCATCGGAAAGGAAGAAACCATGAACTTTCACAATGATATTTTGTTGAACCAGCGCGACGGGGAGCCGGTGGCCGGCTTATCGACAAGGTGGCGGTGATCGCCGAAGCCGCGAGCGGGGTCGGCAAGGAAAGCGCGGTTCGCCCGCGAGGGAGCAAGAGTGGTCCGCGGATCTTGATCACAGCGAAGTCCAACAACGGCGTCCGGGATCGATCGATTGACGAAAAATGGTTGCCAGGGTGAGAGGCAGGTGGAACGCGGCTGATGCAGGCAATCGAAACCTTCGGGCGCCTCGATGTCCTGTCAGCAACGCCGGCGTCCAGAACGTAGCGCCGCTTGTCGAGTTCTGCCACAAGGCGCTTCCCGCCCGTGATAGGCTCCATCTCAGGGGTGTCGGCGAACTCAATGTCACCAAAATCAGTGTAAGGCTCGGCCTGCTGTTCGGCGTCTGCCTCAGAGGCAGACGCTCGCCCCTGTCGCCGATATCGCCGTAAAGACTCGGCCGGCAGGGAGGTGGACTACGACCTACCTTGAACTTTGCTTTCTACCGTCGTCAGATGAAGCGAGCCGAAATGTTGCGCCGCGGTGCTGATGACAAAAATTCTCGGCGGCTCGAACTTTACCTCTCGCGCCTCTACGACGGGGTTGCACGAAAAGCGCGGCCTTGCCCACTCGTCATCACAAGAGCGACACGGGCCGACATGGCGGCCGAAACGCTCACCTCATGCGCAACCTGGTTAAGAAGCTGGCGCAAACGGGGCCGAGCGAGGCGGAACTCGAGGGGACGAGGATGAAACGCCCAAATCCTCAAAGAGACGGCCCGCATCGAGAAAAGCCGTGCCTGCCGAGATCGGGCAAGGGCGGGTGGCCAACGCTACCCAGCCGTAGGGAAACCCGTGATCACGCTTTAGGCACCCAATAACGATAATGGAAAAATCTGCGCGAAACGGTCGCACCGGTATTGACATTAATTGACACACCCCGCGAACACTTGCATAAGTCACATAGCGGTAGTGACTAGGTGCATGCCGCACCCAATTTTTTCCCTAGGGCGAGGTCTGATCTATGGCGGCACTGGCAAAATTCAGACCAGTTGATTCCAGCCAACACGACAAGGACGAACTCCGCGAAATCGTCCGTGAGCGCTCTTTTCGATCCGGACGCTACACGCTCTCGTCGGGCATAGAGAGCGACATCTATTTCAATATGAAGCCTACCATGATGATGGCGCGAGGCGCGCAACTTGCCGCTCTTGAGTTCCTAAAAATCGCTGAGCAAGTGAAAGCAGAGTACGTCGGCGGCCTTGAAATGGGAGCGGTCCCCGTAATCGGATCGATGGCAGCTGTCAGCTCGGCGATGAACAAACCCATAAACACGATCTTCGTTCGCAAGACTCCAAAGCCTCATGGCACAAGGGACGTGATTGAAGGTCTTGGGCCCAAAGAAGATCTCGAGGGAAAAGTCGTCCTGATCGTTGACGACGTTGCCACAAGCGGCAAGTCGATATTGAAGGCGATTGAAGAGGTTCGCCGCGCCGGGGGCATTGTAGGTGACGCTGCTTGCCTCGTGGACCGCGACGAGGGAGCTACGGCGCTGCTAGCCCAACATGGGGTCACGCTGCATTCCGTTCTGCATGCGAGCGAATTTGTGGAACGCCACTGACAATCTCATACAACGGCTTTCCGGCGACCTAGCCTTAGAGGACATTCCGCCGCTTTGCAGCGAGTGCAGGCGCCTCGCGAGTAAGAGCGACTGCCCTTGCCCATCCTCACTGCTTTTGGTGCAACATATGCTGGCTGCCGTTCACCAGCCGCTTGACGCCATTGACCACCTTTCTGAGCAAGGCGCCATCAGACTGAAGGCTTTTACCGATTATCTGGCGACGGTCGTTCGAATGGCTTCAGAGCGCGGAGACGCGGCACCCTGGATCGATCTAGCCAGCCGGTTTAGCGCCCTTTTCGGTCCCGACGAGGTTGCCCATTAATCTAGTGCTTATCGCTTTCCATGAACTAGCAGCCTCGGCGGCATCGCGTCATGGATCGCCAGCGGCATGCCGGCCCATGATGCGAGCGTAAAAGCGCCGAGCAGCCGGTGCTGAATCTCGGACGTGACGACGCCGATTGGCGCGATGCGCGTTGGCACGGGCCCTCGTGCCCAAGCATGATGCGTTCCCATTCCGCGGCATCATGCTCGCGATCCCCGTCTGTGCCGTGCTCAAGCA
>NZ_RZOT01000099.1:0-13001 GCF_003999085.1 Mesorhizobium sp. M4A.F.Ca.ET.090.04.2.1 | reverse complement strand
TCCCCATGCTTCGTGCTCTTCCGAAGCCACGGGAGCAATGGCATCAGACATCCAGAGCGTTACCTAAGCCAACCATCCCGACGAAGTCGGAACTGTGCTCTGCTTCTTGTTTTGACCATGATCCTTCTCGAAAAACCGGTTGCCACCATTCGGGATCATGGCCGGGACGACTCGCGCGCCTTGGAAAGCGGCGCTAGCCGGCGCAGATTCGCAGATTTCCGAACCGGCGCTATCAAGGAGTACCAGCACGGCGCTCTTTCAGCAAGAATATAACGATTTTTTGCGCCGCATTTGCGGCGCCCGCCCGTTACAAGGCGGCCGCGCCAAGGCCGCGGGAGCGGCCAAGGCGGCCGTTACGCCCTGTTGAGACCGGCAATGAAACCCGGCGCCCTTTTCTGCGTTTAGTTGGGTTAAGGTAATGAGGGTTCCCGACATGACCCAGGGATGGTTTTCGAGGCCGGTCACGGTTTCGGTGGGTGTCGCGGGCGCGATCAGGCACATTTCTAGCGCACAGCAGGCGGCAGAACTGCTGGCGGGCCAATGGCGCGACGCCGGCAGCGCGCTGCACGGTTCGGCGTTGCGCGCCTGCCGCCGGGCGATGAGCGGCGAGGTCTCGGCCGACGCAGCCAGGGACGCGTTCATCGGCGCCGCGCGCGAGGCGCATGTGCTGGTGGAGTGAGTCCGGAGCGCCGGGCGCCTGAAATGCGCATAGTCTGCTCTTTTGGGGACATGCGCCGAGATGCATTTGGGAAACACCTGGCTGGAAAAATACAACCGAGCGCTGTCAGCCATTCCCTCACACAAAAAAAATGTGCCACTCATGCACCATCAATCTCGAGGGGTGGGCAGCATGAGATTTATCTTTCAGACCACAGCAATACTAGGGCTCCTGACCACTAGCGCTTTGGCCACGGAGGCCGGTTCGCAACTGCCGGTTGCATCAACTTACAATTGGTCAGGGGCTTATGTTGGCGCGCAGGCAGGATATGGCTGGGGTAAAGATGATTGGACGTTCCTCTCGTTCGACAACACCGGCTATTACGAGGTTCCCGCGAAGCCCGCTGGCGTCTTGGGGGGCATATATGGCGGTTACAATTATCAGTTCGACAATGGTGTTGTTCTCGGCGCCGATGCCGATTTCACATTCGCGGGTCTGAAGAAGGATGGCGTGAGAGGCCACTATATCGGCTCCAGCATCCCGGACACATTCTTCAGCTATGGATCAAAGGTTGACTGGACTGCCGCGCTTCGCGGCAAAGTTGGCTACAGCGTTGATCGCTTCTTGCCCTATTTCGCCGGGGGGTTGGCCGTTGCGCGCCAGAACGTGAATGAGACACAGAGCCTTCCATTCTCGCACGATGCGACCCGAACAGGGTGGACATTGGGCCTGGGCTTGGAATACGCGGCGACCGACAACTTGGTCGTTCGCGCTGAATATCGCTACAGCGATTTCGGCAAGAAACTGTTCCAGGTCGGTGGTGGTTGGTCTCCTCTCGAGGATCGGCTCTCGATCAACGACCTCCGCATCGGCGCTGCGTACAAATTTTAGGTAGCTGCGGCACGTCGAAAGCAGGCCCCGGCATCGTCCGGGGCTTTTTGCATGCGGGGGCGACAAGTCAAGCAACTGAAAGTATTGGCGATCCCGGCAGGATTCGAACCTGCGACCATCGGCTTAGAAGGCCGGTGCTCTATCCAGCTGAGCTACGGGACCGCTGGCCGGCCGCGCCGGCTGATGCTTCGCGAAGGGCGCCGTCCGGCTTGCCGGCTCAGTGCGTCCAGGGCGTCCTGCGGTCATAGCGGAAATTCTCCGCGTAGGAAATCTGCCGGCGCTTGGGCTCCTTCGGCTCCTCGACGCGGAAGGCAAGGCCTTCCTTCTCGGCATAGGCCACCGCCTCTTCCCTGGTGTCGAAAGTCAGCCTGATCTGGCTCAACATGTCGCCAGAGGTGGTGTAGCCCATCAGCGGGTCGATCTTCTTGCGCTGCGCGGGATCGAATTCCAGCACCCAGCGACCGGTCTTGGCCTTGCCGGATTGCATCGCGGTTTTGGCTGGGCTGAAAATGCGCGCGGACATGTCCACCTCGTTGCTCCCCGGAGCAGCACTCCAGGCGTTTGTACCGACGCCCGCCCTCGAAAAGCCCTATTCAGGTTCTCCCGGTCGCGCGCCCACCCCGTCATTACTGTGCAATGACGCCGGCGGCAAGGCGGGTTTGCAACGGACCGCACGACGATTGGCAATCGCGCGGGCGACGATTGGCAATCGCGCGGGCGACGCGGTCGGCGACGTTTTGAAAACGCGCCTGCGACGTTTTGCAAACGCGCCTGGTTGGCGCGAGACTGGAGGCGGCATATGTCGGATACACTGGTGTGCCACTCACGGCTATGACAATGACAGACATGGCAGCGGAAACCTTGCCGGCCGGCCGACCGGGAACCTTCGAGGGCGCGATCGTGATCGGCGCCGGCGCCGCCGGGCTCGCTGTGGCCCAGGCGCTCGCCGCTGCCGGCGTGGCGACACAGGTGCTGGAGCGGGAAAACAGGCTGGCCGAACCCTGGCACAGACGGCATGAGAACCTGCATCTCAACACCCACCGCGATCTTTCCGCGCTGCCCGGTGTCGCCTATCCCGCCGGCACGCCGGCGTTTCCGCACCGCACCACGGTGATCGGCCACCTCAATCACTTCGCCGAAGCGCACCGGCTGCCGGTCGAATTCGGCATCGCCGTCAAGGACGTGAGCTTCAACGGCGATCACTGGACGGTGAGGACCAGCGCCGGGCCGCGGCGCGCGCGCCATGTCGTGGTCGCCACCGGGCGCGACCGACAGCCGTTCATTCCCGTCTGGAAAGGCATGGAGGACTTTCCCGGGCGCATCGTCCATTCGGCGGATTTTGGCGCGGCGAAGGACTATGAGGACAAGAAGGTACTGGTGGTCGGCGCCGGCAATTCGGGCTTCGACGCGCTCAATCACCTTTCCGGAGCCAAGACCGGACAGATGTGGCTGGCGGCGCGCAACGGCCCCTCGCTGTTGCCCAAGCGCATCGGACAGATCGCCGTGCACCGTTTTTCGCCTTTCATGGCGCGGCTGCCCGTGCGGCTGGCGGACTGGGCGATGGCGCTGACCCAGCGCCTTGTCTTCGGCGACCTCAGCAAATTCGGCCTGCCGCGCGCGCCCTTGGGCGGCGCCAGCCGCCTCGGCTCCGACTATACGGCGATCGCCTCCGACGACGGCGCCGTCGATGCCATCAGGGCCGGCAGGGTCATCGTGGTGCCGCAGGTCAGGGAATTCACCCGCGACGGCGTCATCCTGGATGACGGTCAGACCATCACGCCCGACGTCGTGATCGCCGCAACCGGCTATCGCACCGGGCTGGAGCCGATGCTCGGCCAGCTCGGCGTGCTCGACGGCAAGGGCGTGCCGCTGTTCAACGGCGCCGACAGCGATCCAAAGCTGCCGGGCCTGTGGTTCACCGGCATGCGGCCGAGCATCCGCGGCTGCTTTGCCAATGCTAGGATCCAGGGCGCCGCAATCGCCCGCAAGATCGCCGGACAGCGGCGCTGAGCGGCTGCAGGGCGCAGCGTTTTTTCCCGCCCTTCCCTTTTTTCTTTTCGTGGGTTGCCTTCGCGGGCCCGGAACCCTATACGCCGCGAGGCCTCGGAGTGTAGCGCAGCCTGGTAGCGCACCTGATTTGGGATCAGGGGGTCGCAGGTTCGAATCCTGCCACTCCGACCATTCCAGCTATGGGCCGGAGCATGGGCGCCAGTTTGCAAACGCGGCAAGCCAATCCGCCTCGATCCGGGCCAGTAAGGCTCCAGCCATGGCCGCGTTGTCGTGGCGGTCCTCGACCGGGACGACTGGTTGCAGAACACCGATGTCATTGTGCTGGTCGACGCGAGGAGGCGGCGCCTGACGTGGGTGCCGCGCGATCTCTGGTCACCGATGACCGGCGACCGCATCAACAAGGCTTTCGCGCAGGGCGGCGGCGCGCCGCTGCTCAAGGCGCTGGCCGAACTCGGCTTTCGGGCCGGGAGCGTGCTCTGCCTCAGGCGCGCGGCAAGCGAGGCCGCACTCGCAGGCATCTCCGTCACCGTACCGGTCAGCGAGCCGCTCGACTTCTGGTATCCGCTGACTCCAACCGGCCGCATCGAGGACGGCAGGATCGAGGTGTCAGCTGCGGAAGCGCACGGCACATCACCTGATACAACTCGCCAAAACCCGGGAATACCTGGTCACGCGCTACAGCCCGCAAACGACCTCCTATACGCAGATCAACAGGCTGCTGGCGACCCTGGAGGAACTTGCCGGGAAGTGGGGAATTAGGCGAACCGCCTTGTTGAATTGTCTATTTCGATGGGTGAGTTCGATGTCTCTGAAAGGCAAGCTCGCCGGGCGAGAACCCCAACCGCCTTGCACCCGGCGAGCCTACAACCCGATCTGGAACGTGATCGGGACCGGGGTCAGCCGGCATATTGGACGGTGCAAGATGGATGCCAGTGGCTTGGTCCAATATTGGGACAGCTACGTCGCATTTTGCCAAGGATCGACGACTGGTATGCCCGCCGCATGAAAGGCCGACGTGTCACGCGAAGCGACGTGGAAGCCTTTGGCATCGGCGATAGCCGCTATATAGCCGTCGGGTATGGGGAACCCCTTGCCCGCCGTTCTGGCTTTTGCGGCAAGGCCGGCATACTGCCGCGCTGCCTGCACGTCGAATGGCAGAACGCGCTGATCAAACACCGCGCATATGCCAGCAAAGGCCTCAGCCAGGACATTCTTGCGGCGCCCCGCAGGCATCACCTCGATACCGAATAGCACCTCTGCGAGCGTAACGCTGGAAATATACAATGTTTCAGCAGCCTGATCGTCCAGCCATGCCAGCACCGCCGGATGGGGTTCCGGCCTCATCACCTCCGAAACGACATTGATGTCCAGGAGAATCATTCAAATCTCAGGGGCTCGGCCGGGCTTTTGTCGCGGACCTGCTCCAGCGCATCGACATCCTCGTCTTTCACGCCGGCGCGGCGGGCGATTTCGGACAGCAAAGAGCCCAGCTTCACGCGCCCCTCGGGCCGCACGGCGTTCTCGAGTATGGCCCGGATCTCCGCCTCCGTGCTTCGGCCATGGATGGCGGCCTGCACGCGCAGAGCGCGGTGGGTTTCTTCCGGAATGTTTCTGATCGTCACAGATGGCATTGATATCATTCCGATGTCATTGACATCACTCAGATATCACTATCTGGCTCCGATGTCACGCGTCGGCTGCCGAACAAGACTCAAATCTCGAACTCGCCCTGCCCTTCGTCCATGGCGCTGACGGTCTCGGCGGCGAGCGCCCGGGTGATCGGCGTCTTGCGCTCCAGGGCCGCGCGGTCGAGGCGTCCAACCACGCGCATGGCGGTGGCCAGCGAGCGTTCGATGCGCCTGACCAGATATTGCACGACATGCGGCTCCACCTCGACCTGGCGGTCGGCGAAGAGTTTGGTGATGACGCCGGCAAGCAAAAGATCGTCGGGCTCGTGGATCTCGACGGTCGCGGCAGCCTTCAGCCGCGAGATGAGATCGGGCAGTTCGACACCCCAGGCCGAGGGAAAGCGCCTGGCCGTCAGCAGCAGGCTGGAGCCGGCGCCACGGACCGTATTGATGAGATGGAACAGGCCCGTCTCGTCAACCGGATGCTTGTCGACATCGTCGATCAGGACGGACCTGTGGCCGAGGTCGGCGATGCACTCTTCGATGCGTCCGGCATCCACCCTTAGCGCGCTGGCGCGGGCCTGCCAGATCGAGGCCAGATGCGTCTTGCCGGAGCCGGCCGGGCCGGCCAGCACCACGACCGGCGAAGGCCAGTCGGGCCAGCGATCGACCAGCGCCACCGCCTGGGCGTTGGTCGAAGACACCACGAGCTCGTCACGTGAATAGCCCGTGCCGTGACCGAGATCGAGCGGCAGCTGGCGCGGCGGATCGGTTCTGTCAGCGGCCATGGCGCGTCAGCCGCGCGGCTTGGCGCCCCGCCGACGGTCGGCCGGCAGTCGCGGAATGGGCTCGGTGACGTGGCCCTTGTAGAGCGGCGATTCGAGGTAGCGGGCAATGGCGAAACGCACCAGCACGGCGACGGCCGCCGAAGCCGGCACAGCGATGAGAAGCCCGACGAAACCGAACAACGCGCCGAAGGCGAACAGCGCGAACATCAGCCAGACCGGATGCAGGCCAACGCTCTTTCCCACCAGCCTCGGCTGCAGGATGTTGCCCTCGATGAACTGGCCGGCGAAGAACACGCAGGCCACTGCAACAATCATCACCCAGTCCGGCCAGAACTGGACGAAGGCGACGCCGACGGCGAGCACAAGTCCGGTCAACGAGCCAACATAGGGGATGAAGGAAATCAGCCCGGCGAAGAGGCCGATGAGGATCGCGAAGTTGAGGCCGGTCAGCGTCAGGCCCGTGGCATACATGCCGCCGAGCACCAGGCAGAGCGTGCCCTGGCCACGCACGAAGCCGGCGGTCGCGATGTTGATGTCGCGGGCGATCACGCGCACCGTCTCGACATAGTCGCGCGGCACCCAGCTGTCGACGACGGCCACCATGCGGTCCCAGTCGAGCAGCATGTAGAAGGCGACCACCGGCGTCACCACGAAAAGGCTGACCACCGAGACCAGCGCCACGCCGGAACTCCAGATCGAGGTAAAGACAGTGGTGAGCAGGCCGAAGCCGGAGGTGAGCAGCGAGTTCAGCCCGTCGCGCAGGCTGTTGGCGTTGACGCCGAACCTCTGTTCCAGCCATTTCGGATCGAAGCTGGTGATCAGCGCCTGCAGGCGGGGAAGGTATTCCGGCAGCTTGCCGGCGAAATCGGCCATTTGCGTCGCCAGAACCGGAACCAGGATGACGAAGGCGAGCACCAGGACGACGATGAAGGCGATCAGGATGACCACCGTCGCCATCAGCCGGGAGAGGCCGAGACGCTGCAGCCGGTCGGCGACCGGATCGAGGAAATAGGCGAGCACCATGCCGGCGACGAAGGGCAGAAGGATGCTGGAGAAGACATAGAGGAACAGCGCCAGGAACACGGCCGTGCCCAGCCAGAAGAATACCTGGCGGCGGAACGCCAGGGACGCGGCTTCGCCGGCCGCCGCTGCCTCGGCGGCCGCTTCGATGGATCCTTGGTCAGGTGCCCGGTTTGGAGCCTTCGCCATAGCCGCTCATGTGCCTCAGCCAGGCCACGAGATAGGCCGCGGCCGAAGCCACGGTCAAGACCCCGGACAGTAATATGAGCGCCGGCCGCAACGGATCGGGGTGGATGGAAAACGCCAGTTCACCCAGCACCACCGCCGCCAGCACGATCTGGATTGCGGTGTTGGCCTTCGACACAAAGAGCGGTTTCACCTCGACCGGATGCGCCATCACTGAAGACAAAAGCACCGCGCAAACGATCAGCGCGTCGCGCGAGACCATGGTGACGACCAGCCACAGCGGCAATTGTCCGATGAAGCCCATGACCACGAACACCGAGACCAGCAAGAGCTTGTCGGCCATCGGGTCGAGATAGGCGCCGAGCTTCGAAACCTGGTTGTAGCGGCGGGCGATGAAGCCGTCGACGCCATCGGAGACGCCGGCGATGAGGAAGCCGGCAAAGGCCCAGTCCCAACGCGCTTGCAGCATCGCCAACACCACGGCGGGCACCAGCAGCAGGCGCATGATCGTGATCATGTTGGGGATGGTCAAAGTGTGCCCCGTCGCGTCTTGTCGAGAGATAGATGATGGAGATGGAAGGCTGGCGCAAGCACTACGCTCCTCATTCTCTGACGTTGGCGAATGGCGAAAGCTGCGATGCGGGCCAATCTCGCCTTCAGGGGGATCGGCTCACGCAGAAGAACGTTTGTTGGGGGGCAAAACCGCCGCACCGCCGCGTCATCCTTGCTCCCCGAAACCATTCATGCGAAGAGCCCGCAATGGAAACAGCGACGAGCCGGACATGACCAAGCGCGATACAGCCGAGCGCAAGAACGGGCTCACCTATGCCGAAGCGGGTGTCGACATCGATGCCGGCAATCTGATGGTCGAGAAGATCAAGCCGCTGGTGCGCGCGACGCGCCGGCCGGGCGCCGATGGCGAGATCGGCGGCTTCGGCGGCCTGTTCGATCTCAAGGCCGCCGGCTTCACCGATCCGGTACTGGTCGCGGCCAATGACGGCGTCGGCACCAAGCTCAAGATCGCCATCGATGCCGGCAAGCACGACACGATCGGCATCGACCTTGTCGCCATGTGCGTCAACGACATCGTCGTGCAGGGCGCCGAGCCGCTGTTCTTCCTCGACTATTTCGCCACCGGCAAGCTCGACCCCGACCAGGGCGCATCGATCGTCGGCGGCATCGCCGTGGGCTGCCGGCAGGCCGGCTGCGCGCTGATCGGCGGCGAGACGGCCGAGATGCCCGGCATGTACCACGGCAAGGACTACGACCTCGCCGGCTTTGCCGTGGGCGCGGCCGAACGTGGCCAGTTGCTGCCCACCGACGACATCGTCGAGGGCGACGTGCTCTTGGGCCTTGCCTCCTCCGGCCTTCATTCCAACGGCTATTCGCTCGTGCGCCGCATCGTGGCTAGCAGCGGCCTTGCCTGGAGCGACCCGGCGCCGTTCAACGACGAGGCGACGCTTGCCGAAGCGCTGCTCGAGCCGACGCGCATCTATGTGAAGTCGATCCTCAAGGCCATCCGCAACACGCATGGCATCAAGGCGCTCGCCCACATCACCGGCGGCGGCTTTCCGGAGAACATTCCGCGCGTGCTGCCCAAGGATTTTTCCGCCGAGCTCGACCTCAACGCCATCGACGTGCCGCCGGTGTTCGCCTGGCTGGCCAAGACCGGCGGTGTCGCGCCGGAAGAGATGATGCGCACCTTCAACTGCGGCATCGGCATGATCCTCGCCGTGGCCTCCGGCCAGGCGGCGCAAGTGGCCGCCGTGCTGCAGGAGGCCGGCGAGACGGTGACCCCTATCGGCCGCATCGTGCCGCGCCGCGACGCCGGCGTCATTTACCGGGGCTCGATCGGCCTATGAGCAGGAAACGCACCGTCGTTCTGATCTCCGGGCGCGGCTCCAACATGGCGGCGCTGATCGCGGCGGCGAGCGATCCGGCCTACCCGGCCGAGATCGTCGGCGTCATCTCCGACCGGGCCAACGCCGCCGGCCTCGCCATCGCCGCCGCGCGCGGCATTCCCACCAAGGTGATCCAGCGCTCGGATTATGGCAGCAAGGAAGCGCATGACGGAGCGATCGATGCGGCGCTTGCCGGCTTCGGCGCCGAGATCGTCGCGCTGGCCGGCTATATGCGCATCCTGGGCGCCCGCTTTGTCGAGAAATGGCTAGGACGGATGGTCAACATCCACCCTGCCCTCCTGCCCGCCTTCAAGGGGCTGGACACGCATGCTCGCGCCCTGCGCGCCGGCGTTCGCATCCATGGCTGCTCGGTGCATTTCGTCACCCTCGACATGGATGACGGCCCGATCATCGCTCAGGCCGCCGTGCCGGTGATGGTCGGCGACAATGAGGACACGCTCGCCGCCCGCGTGCTCAAGGCCGAGCACCGGCTCTACCCGCTGGCGCTGGGGCTGGTCGCCGAAGGCAAGGCACGCATGCAGAACGGCCACACCGTGCTCGCCCACTTCGCCGACGATGCCGAAAACGGCAGTTCCGTGGTAATGGCGCCCGACCCGCTGCGCGAGGAAAGCGATCTCGAACAGCTGGCGCGGATCACGCCTTGAGGGATTGGGGGCGGCATGGCGACAAGACAACTCCTCAGCCTGCGCCACGCCAAGTCGAGCTGGGACGATCCCAAGCTTGCCGATTTCGACGGGCCGCTCGGCCCGCGCGGTCTGAAGACGGCGCCGCTGATTGGGCGCGAGCTTTCCCGGCGCGGCTGGCTGCCTGACCTGGCGCTGGTGTCGGCCGCGCTGCGCACCCGCGACACATGGCGGCTGGTCGCGGCCGAATTGCCGAAGAGCGCTGCGGCGGAATTCACGGATGCGCTGTACGAGGCGGCGGCGGTGGATGTGCTGGCCGTCGTGCGCAAGGCCGATGCGGCCAGCCTTTTGGTGCTCGGCCACAATCCCGGGCTCGAGGACTTCGCGCGGCGGCTCGCGGGTTCGGGGTCGGATGCCCGCGCGCTGCGGAAGCTCGAGGAGAAATTCCCGACGGCGGCATTGGCCCGGTTTGTCTTCAAGGGAGACTGGGCGGATCTCGGCTTCGGCGGCGCGCGGCTGACGCATTGCATCAGGCCGAAGGAGTTGGGGTAGCGGCCTTGGGTTAGTCGCGGCGCGGCCCTTGGTGCTTGCGGGGCCGAAAGACAAAATCCGAACAAAGCGACAGGGCCGAAGCTGCCGATTTGATTCAGGCTTGCGCAAAAGCGAAGCGGCGGGACAAGCCCACCGCCTCGAGGCATTCGATGACCGAAGTCATCAGCGATTGCCGACCAGGTCAGGTTGTCGGGTCCGCTTAACGGCCCCAGATGCCTTGGCCGGATTCAGGCTGGGCGACTTCGGAGGTGGTCTTGCCATGCTCGACCGGCTTGCGGATCGACGCCGTGGTCGTGATGTCGACATTGGCGGCAGGCTGGGTGACGGCCGGCTGGTTGACGTTGTTCGAACCATAATGGTCACTGCCGGCGAAGGCGCTGCCCGTGGCAACGAGGAAGGCGGCGGCGGTGAGAGCGATCTTGGTCATTCAGGTACTCCAGTAGTTCTGTCTTCTGTCCGTCAAGTGGCGTGCCTTGGGAGGAATTCGCGTCGCTCGGACCACCCCGAGATGGGCCGTGGCCGCTGTCGTTTCCAGTCACGAAGTTGTGCCGAAAAGACCTTCGGCGCGGCGCTTGAAATCCGGCGCAAGGCTTCCTACTGCCACACTGTTATCTCGCGATATCAATCAGTTAGTAAATTCCACCCGCCACGGGTGCCAAGATCACTTGAGCCGGCGTTCACAACCTGATGCACAATGCGTCAACATAAATCGAACCGATCGGTTCTGTTTTCGTCGATTGGCGCCTGATCACTGCCCGCGGGGAGGTGCCGGTTGCTTTCCATGCGGTCGTTCAGCGACATGAATCCAACACGCAGCGCCTCTCGTCGGTGACCTCCCTGCCGCTCTGCAGTGGCCAAGCCAGCTAAGGTTTGCCTTGTGGGCGGATCGATATTATCCGTTGTGTGCGTGCACCCCATCGGACGCTGCCGGCTGCGTTGGTCGAAAGGTCGACGAGACTGCGGCGGGCAAGATACCTGAACTGCGATAGAAAATGCGGCTGCTGCTTGTCGAAGACAATCGCGAACTGGCTGATTGGTTGGGCAAGACGCTGCGCCAGGCCAATTATGTCGTCGACATCGTCCATGACGGCGAGGATGTCGAGCATGCGCTTGCCGCCGGCGACCATGCGCTGGTGATTCTTGACCTTGCGCTGCCGCGCATGGGCGGCCTGGACGTGCTGCGCATGCTCAGGGCGCGCGGCAACCGGGTGCCGGTGATCGTGCTGACCGCGAACGCCAGCCTCGACGGGCGCGTCAAGGGCCTGAACGAAGGGGCCGATGACTATCTGGCCAAACCGTTCCAGGTCGAGGAGTTGGAGGCGCGCATCCGCGTCCAGTTGCGGCGCGTCAACGACCGGACCGCGCCTGTCGTTGCCTGCGGCGATCTCGTCTTCGACACCAACACGCGGCTGTTTTCGCTGGCCGGCGAGACCCTGGCGCTGACGCCGCGCGAGCACGCCGTGCTGGAGCAGCTGATGGTCAAGGCGGGACGCACGGTGAGCAAGGCGGCGCTCTCGTCGGCGATCTTTGATTTCGAAACAGACGCCGACCCCAGCGCCATCGAGATCTATGTGCATCGCCTGCGCAAGAAGATCGAGGGTTCGCGCGTTCAGATCGCCACGCTGCGTGGCCTTGGCTATCTGCTGCGCGATGCCGGTTAGCAGCCTCCGCCTGCAGCTGCTTGCCTGGGTGGTGCTGCCGCTCGCCGGGCTCGCCACCATTAATTTGTGGACCAGCCATCGCAACGCGCTGGCGACCGCCGACCTGGTGACGGATCGCATGCTGGTGGGTTCGGCGCGCGCCATCGCCGAACAGGTCGCAATCGTCGACGGCGTGCTCGACGCCACTGTGCCGCCGGCAGCGATCGAGATGTTCGACACCGGCGACCGCGACAGCGTCTACTATCGTGTCGAGACCGCGGGCGGACGGCTGCTGACCGGTTATCCCGACCTGCCCGAGGCGCAGGATCGCCCGAGCCTGGAAGCGACCTATCGCGACCGCACGTTGCGGCTGCTGACCTTCAGCCATGCGGTGATCGGCGCCGGCGCGGACTCGCCGATTTCCGTCACCGTCGGCGTCACGCTTGCCGGACACGATGCGATGGCACGGCATTTGTGGTTCAACGCTTTTGCCCAGCAGCTGATGCTGGTGGCGATTGCCGGCGTCTTCGTGCTGCTCGGCTTGCGCCGCGGCCTGGCGCCGCTGATCAGGCTGCGTGATGCCGTGCGTTCGCCGGCTCGCAGCGACCTCGATCCGATCGAAGTCACTGGCGCGCAGAGCGAGATCCGGCCGCTGATCGACGCGCTCAACGCCTATATGGAGCGAGTGCGGGGGCAGATGGCGGCGCAGCGGCGCTTCATCGCCAATGCCGCGCACCAGTTGCGCACGCCGCTGGCGCTGCTGTCGACGCAGGCGAGCTACGCGCTGCGCGAAAGTGCGGCCGATCAGCGCCAGGAGGCGCTGGTGGCGCTGCAGGCCAGTTCCGGCCGGCTGGCGCGGCTGGCCGAACAGCTCTTGACCCTGTCGCGGGCCGAGCCTGGAAGCCGGCGGCCGCGCGCCGATCGCATCGACCTGACGGAAGCCGCCCGCCATGTGCTGGAGACGCAAGCGCCGGCAGCGCTTGCGCGCAACGTCGATCTCGGGCTCGACGAAAGCGGGCCGGTGCCAGTGGTCGGCGACGGCACCATGCTGCGCGAGATGATCGTCAACCTGGTCGACAACGC
>NZ_RZOT01000999.1:0-616 GCF_003999085.1 Mesorhizobium sp. M4A.F.Ca.ET.090.04.2.1 | reverse complement strand
CTGTTCGACACCGCCGGCATGCGGCGCAAGGCCAAGATCCACGAAAAGCTGGAAGTGATGTCGGTGCAGGACGGCCTGCGCGCCATCCGCTTCGCCGAGATCGTCATCATCGTGCTCGACGCCACCATCCCTTTCGAGAAGCAGGACCTGCAGATCGCCGATCTGATCATCCGCGAGGGTCGCGCGCCGGTGATCGCCTTCAACAAATGGGACCTGATCGACAACCCGCAGGAACTGCTGGCTGAACTGCGCGAAAAGACCGAGCGACTGCTTCCCCAGGTGCGGGGCATCCAGGCGGTGACGGTGTCGGCCGAGACCGGCCGCGGCCTGGACAAGCTGATGGATAGCGTCATCAAGACGCACAAGGTCTGGAACAGCCGCGTCTCGACCGGCAAGCTCAACCGCTGGCTGGAAGGTATACTGGCGCATCACCCGCCGCCTGCCGTCGCCGGCCGCCGGCTGAAGATCAAATATGTCACCCAGGCCAAGACCCGCCCGCCGGGCTTCGTCGTCTCCTGCTCGCGGCCGGACGCGATGCCGCAATCGTATGTCCGCTACCTGTCCAACAGCCTGCGCGAGGCCTTCGACATGCCCGGCGTGCCGATCCGCATGGCGC
>NZ_RZOT01000998.1:0-620 GCF_003999085.1 Mesorhizobium sp. M4A.F.Ca.ET.090.04.2.1 | reverse complement strand
GCGCCCCACCGTCCAGTTATGCGCCGGTCGATCATGGATCAGCGCCAGCGCCTTGCCCAGGTGCGGATCGCGCAGGCCGGCCAGCCAGCCCGTGTGCTGCGGCGGCAGCGATTCCACATAGCGGCGCAGAACATCGACGAACATCAGCTCGCTGAGCTTGGTGAGGACGGTCTCGCTGCCGGCCCGCTTTTCCGCGACCTCCGACACGGCCAGCTTTATGAACTGGCCGAGCCAGCCGCCGTCGCCCTTCGGGTCCCCGGCTTTGATGACTGGCGGCAGCGCTTCGCCGGGCTGGGCCTCAGCGCGGCGGCTTTTCGCGCCAGGCCCTATTCCTTCACATAACCATGGTCTCGACGATGCGGGCGGGAGTCGATTCCGTGGCGAAGGTCACCGAGTGCAAAATCAAGCGAGCCTAACGAAAAAGGGCGGCATTTCTGCCGCCCTTCACTATTCGTGATGGGACAGGACTTCTTAGAAGTCCATGCCGCCACTCAAGCCCGCTTGCGGGCTTGAGCAACGTAAGGTGATGGGCGTGCTTTATGGACTTCTTAGAAGTCCATGCCGCCACTCAAGCCCGCTTGCGGGCTTGAGCAACGTAAGGTGATGGGCGTGCTTTATGG
>NZ_RZOT01000997.1:0-624 GCF_003999085.1 Mesorhizobium sp. M4A.F.Ca.ET.090.04.2.1 | reverse complement strand
ATTCCCGGGCGTGCCGATCGCCCGCGACATCGCCGATGCGATTACCGGTTTTGCCGGCGCGATCGACGTCGCCGGCGCAAAGGTGGGCGAGGCCCTGCCTTCGCATGACTTCGCCGCCGAACGGGCGCTGTTCTCCGACTTCATCACCTGGTACTCGCAGGCCTTCCAGGCACCGCTGCAAGACTCGCCAACGCTCGCTACCTATCTCGCGGCGCTCAACCGGCGCGACGACTTCATCCACGCCTGGGAGCGCTTCTTCGGCGACTGGGACGTGCTGGTGTGCCCGGCAATGATGTGCACCGCCTTCAAGCATCGCGAGACGGGCACGCCGATCCCGGTCGACGGCGTCGAGACGCCCTACTGGACGGCGCTCAGCCATGCCTGCCGTTTCAACCTGACCGGCCATCCGGCCGCCGTTATCCCGATCGGCCTCGACCGCGATGGCCTGCCGATCGGCGCCCAGCTTGTCGGCCGTCGCCACTGCGACCTCAGGCTGCTTGCCGCCGCCAAGGCGCTGGCGAGGCTGACGGATGGGTATGTGCGGCCACCGGGGATATGAGGGAGGGAGTAGGGGAGTAGGGCAGTAGGGCAGTAGGGCACTAGGCACTAGGCACTAGGCACTAG
>NZ_RZOT01000996.1:0-639 GCF_003999085.1 Mesorhizobium sp. M4A.F.Ca.ET.090.04.2.1 | reverse complement strand
AGGCAGATCGTTGCGCCAAGCAGGCACCACAGAATCCAGGTGGAGCACGGGATCTCGGTCATTTCGTTCGTGGAGGGGCGGCAATTGTTGACGGAAACGAACGGTTACCGTGGACAGCGCCACGGCTGGCTCCACCAGCGCCTGAACAAGCGTTTCGCCCGCCCGCCATGCCTCACTTGCGACGGCCTCGGCAGGTGTGAAGCCCATTTCGATCGCCAAGATGCTGCGCTTCAGCCATAACCCCAAGGTTCCCTCTTTGATGGCAGCAGCTGGAAAACCCGCCTCGCGCACTACGCCGAAGAGGAGCGGCACGTCGGTCGGCTGAGGGCGTCGCCACCGTTTCAAGCCAGCTTCGGCGGCTTCCCGCACCACCGCGTAGCGCACGTCGGCGGCCGAATCATTCGCGTGATATCGAATTCCAAGGACAGCTAAGGGTCTGATCCAGTCCCAAGCCCCCCCGGCGCGTTCCCGGCGATACCACTCGGCTGTGAAAGCAACGAACAAAGCCTGACCATGGGAGTCGTTCAGCGCGGTCGGTCCATGGCGTTTTAGGACCTCCCGAACGCCCTCGAACTCTTGTCGGCTGAATCGGTAGCGATAAAGTGGGCGCCCATCAGGGAGCGATAATCCGCGCGATCG
>NZ_RZOT01000995.1:0-641 GCF_003999085.1 Mesorhizobium sp. M4A.F.Ca.ET.090.04.2.1 | reverse complement strand
GCCGAACAGCGCGGCCAGGTCCCGCGCCGGCCGGTCGGCCTCCGGCCGCAGCCGGATGGCGAACTCGGCCGTCGGAACCGGCGGCAAGCCAAGCTCGCGCGGCGCTTCGACAATGCCGGAATGGGCAAAGCGCGCCGTGCGCAGGGTCAGCGCGATGCCGGCATCGACCGCCGTGCGCAGGCCGGCGAGGCTGGCGCTGCCGGCGGCGATGCGATAGCGGCGGCCCGCCGCGTCGAGCGCCGCAAGCGCTGCTTCGCGAAAACCGCAATGCGGATCGAGCAGTGCCAGAGGTAACTCCTCTTCGCGCGCAGCCAGCCCTTTTTGCGAGCAGAGCCAGCGCATCGGCTCGCCGATCACCGCGACCTCGTCCGATGCCGGGGCCTGGCGCATGGTGATCGCGAGATCGAGCTGGCCGGCCTGCAGTGCCTGTGCAAGCTCGGCCGAGCGGCCGACGCGCAATTCGATCCTGACGCGCGGATGGCTGACGGCGAAGGAGCGCAGCAGCTCCGGCAGGCCACGATCGGCAAAATCCTGCGTCGTGCCGATGGCAACGCGGCCGCCGGCACGCGCGCCCTTCAGCGCCAGCCAGGCCTCGGTGTGGACGGCGAGGATGCGTCGGGCATGGCCGACCAGATCCTCGC
>NZ_RZOT01000994.1:0-642 GCF_003999085.1 Mesorhizobium sp. M4A.F.Ca.ET.090.04.2.1 | reverse complement strand
CCCCCCGCCCCCCGCTTGCCCGCCGCTTCGGCGCTGGCTTGCTGTTGCGGCTCGGCCAGGCGCTCGGCCGCCTCGACGAGGCGGTGTCGCCGCGCCTGCCGGTGGCGCCGCTTTCGGTCGAGCGCCACCTGGCCGAGCCGGTCGTGCTGACCGACGACATCGAGCGGCTGGTGAGCCGGCTGGCCACGGCGCTGAAGGGCGACCTCGAGCGGCGCGGCGAGGGCGCGAGGGCACTCGCCCTGCTGCTCTTCCGCGTCGACGGCGCCGTCAGCCGCATCGCCGTCGGCACCTCGCGCCCGCTGCGCGAGCCGTCGCTGATCCGCAGGCTGTTCCACGAACGGCTTGCCGCGCTGGAGCAGGACATCGACGCCGGCTACGGTTTCGACCTCGTGCGCCTCTCGGTGCTGTCGGCGGCGGCCTTCGACATGCAGCAGGCCGATCTCAGCGGCGAGGCCAACGACGATGACGCCGATATCGCTTTATTCGCCGACCGCGTCCGCGCCCGGCTCGGCGAGGCCGCGGTGCTGCGGCCGGTTGCCGTCGAGAGCCATTTGCCGGAGCGCGCCGTCACTATTGTCCCCTTCTCCGAGGCGCCGCAAAGGCGCGCGCCGCTCAAGCGGCCGGAGCGCGCCGTTCCGCCGG
>NZ_RZOT01000993.1:0-643 GCF_003999085.1 Mesorhizobium sp. M4A.F.Ca.ET.090.04.2.1 | reverse complement strand
CATCGAGCTCGACACCAAGGATAGCCCGGTCTTCGTGTTCCGCAACGCCGGGAACGAGCATCTCAACATCGTCTACCGCCGGCCGGATGGGAACATCGGCTGGATCGACCCGTCCACGACCAAAGTCGCACAGGGATAGCAGCCAGCCGCGCGAGGGGGCGAGGACTGGCTGCGGCGGGCGAACAAGGGATTTTTCAAGCATGGATCTTAGCGATCTGATCAACGTTCCGGCGATCATGCCGGCGTTGAAGGCGAACTCCAAGAAACAACTGCTGCAATTGCTGTCCGAGAGGGCGGCAGCGATTTCGGGCATTCCGGAGCGGGAAGTGTTCGACACCATCCTGCAGCGCGAGCGGCTTGGCTCCACCGGCGTCGGCAACGGCATTGCCATACCGCATGGCAAGCTCGCCGGGGTGAAGCGCATTGCCGGCGTCTTCGCCCGGCTGGAGACGCCGGTCGATTTCGAGGCGCTGGATGACCAGCCGGTTGATCTGGTGTTTCTGCTGCTGGCGCCCGAGGGGGCGGGTGCAGACCACCTCAAGGCGCTGTCGCGCATCGCGCGCGTGCTGCGCGACGCCGACACCGTGGCCAAGATCAGGGGCACGCGCGACGCGGTGGCGATCCACGCACTGCTGTCGGACAC
>NZ_RZOT01000992.1:0-645 GCF_003999085.1 Mesorhizobium sp. M4A.F.Ca.ET.090.04.2.1 | reverse complement strand
GATCGGGATCGATTCGGCAGTCTGGAACTGGGCATAGCGATTGAGGTCGCCCAGCATGTTCATCGAACTCACCTTGTCGAGGACGCGCTGGAGCTCCTCGGGCAACGACAGGCTCTGCACGTAGAAGCTCTTGACGTCGATGCCGTAGGCTTGGAGCGCCGGGCCGATCGCCTCCGCCAGTTGCTGCGAGAATGTTTCCTGATTGGCCGCCATGTCGATAAAGGCGATGTTGCTC
The DNA here is from genome assembly GCF_003999085.1 of Mesorhizobium sp. M4A.F.Ca.ET.090.04.2.1. NCBI lineage: Bacteria > Pseudomonadati > Pseudomonadota > Alphaproteobacteria > Hyphomicrobiales > Phyllobacteriaceae > Mesorhizobium > Mesorhizobium sp. M4A.F.Ca.ET.090.04.2.1. The sequence goes on along the minus strand of NZ_RZOT01000992.1, from coordinate 410 downwards.
TGGCCGAGCTTGCTGGCGATGGCTGTGAGGATTGCACCGCGCAGCTGCCCCTCGATCATCTCGGAGGTGGAGCGCTCGGCCGTGCCGACCAGGCGCGACCAGAACACCCCGACATCGCCGATGGCATAGGCATAGTTGCCGAAGGCGCGTAGGCGGATCGGCCCATATTCCTTGTCACGGACAGTCAGGGGCTGGGTGGTGCCCCATTTGCGATCGATCTGGTCCTTGGTGTCGAAGAAATACACGTCCGACTTGAAGGGAGACTCGAAGAACTTGTCCCAGTTCTTCAGATAGGTCAGCACCGGCAGCGTCTGGGTGTTGAGCGTGTAGGTGCCTGGCCCGAAGATGTCGGCGATCTTGCCTTCATTGAAGAAGGCCGCCTTCTGTGTCTCGCGCACCACGAGCCTGTC
>NZ_RZOT01000991.1:0-647 GCF_003999085.1 Mesorhizobium sp. M4A.F.Ca.ET.090.04.2.1 | reverse complement strand
GCGCATTCTTGAGCTTCAGCCCGAGGACTGGGTGACGTATTCGCCCTCACATTCGCCGCTGAACACGCGCACCACCGAACGCATCCGGCATCTCATCCCCGACCCGTCGCTGATGGGCGAGGACCAGGACGGCGAGAAGCTGCGTTTCATGACGGCCCGCTGGAACCAGATCGAGCCGGCCTATGCCGCATTCAAAAGCGGCCAGGAAATCCCGCTCAACGGGACCGCACTCGCCGCCTGGTCTGGCGTCACGCCCGAACAGGCCGAAGTGCTGCGCACCGCCGGCATTCGCACGGTCGAGGAAGTCCGCGACCTCACCGACGGGCAGCTTGACCGCGTGCGTCTTCCGAACATGCGTGATCTGCGCAAGCAGGCGGCGCTCTTCCTCGAGAACAGTGACGCGGCCAAGGCCGCCGAGCGCGAGGCCGCGAAGGATGCCCAGATCGCCGCACTGATGGAGCGTCAGGAGGCGATGGAAGCCATGATCGAGGATCTGACCAAGCCGAAGGCCAAGGGCAAGGAAGCTGCCTGATGTCCATCCTCGACGTGGTCAAGGGCGCCGCGACAGTGCTCGGCATGGAAGTGCCGACGCTGCTCTATGGCGCGACCGGTCGAGAGATGGTCGAGATGCAGGCACTGGCCAACGT
>NZ_RZOT01000990.1:0-648 GCF_003999085.1 Mesorhizobium sp. M4A.F.Ca.ET.090.04.2.1 | reverse complement strand
CATGGCTGTCGACGACGCGGGCGCGCGCCTCGTCGAGCGCGGCGCGCCGGCTCACCAGTTCGCCGCCGGCCTTCTCGGCCTCGGCCAGCGCGTTGCGGGCGGCATCCAGCCCATGCTGGGCATCGCGGCCGGCCTGGCGGGCATTGCGCTCGGCCTCGCTTGCCTGGCGCAGCGCCTGTTCGGCCTGGGCAAGGGCTGCTTCGGCCTCGCGCAGGACGCGGGTGGCCTGCACCGCCTCGGCGTCGAGCTCGGCCAGCCGGTTCTTCTGCGCCAGCCGTTGTGCCGCGGCGGTCGGCGCGTCGGCGCTGGCGGTCAAGCCGTCCCAGCGCCACAGCGCGCCGTCGCGGCTGACCAGCCGCTGGCCGGGCGCAAGCAGGGCCTGGAGACGGCGGCCATCGGCAGCCTCCACGATACCGATCTGCGCCAGCCGGCGGGCAAGCTGGGAGGGCGCGCGCACGACGCTGGCAAGGCTCTTCACGCCGTCGGGCAGCGCTGCATCGCCCGGCTGGATCGCGCTCTCGCCCCAATGCACCGGCGCGCTGCGGTCGAGCGGCACGTCGAGATCCTCGCCGAGGGCGGCGCCCAGCGCGGTCTCGTAGCCGCGCTCGACGCTGAGCTGCTCCAGCACGGACGGGAAAAGATCGCCGC
>NZ_RZOT01000098.1:0-13053 GCF_003999085.1 Mesorhizobium sp. M4A.F.Ca.ET.090.04.2.1 | reverse complement strand
GCACCACGCCGACGCCGCACGCGGCCTGGAGGTACTTCGCCGCCCTGCCCGGCCCGCTGTTCACCGCAAAGTCAAAAACGGCATAGTCGACGCCGTCAGGCAGCTCAGCGCCGGCCACAGCGTCCCAATAGAATCGCCGGTAAACCGTTGCGAGCTGCGCATCCGTGATCTTGCGAAGATCGGCCTTGGTGGCATTGGCCTTCACGTAGCGGCGGAAGTTCGCCAGCGTCACGCCCTTCATGGTGGCGCCGCCTGGGTCAGCCGGATTGTCGCTCCAACCGCCTTCCGACTTGAGGACGAGCGCAAGCGCCCGCTGGAAATTGCGGTCCATTAGAGGTTGATCTCCCATCCGCGAATGAAGAGCTTGTTCGAGGAGTGATCGCTCGCCCACCAGACGTGCTGGGGCGTTTCCAGCGGCACGGACATCTGCAGTGAGCCGTTGACGGCCGCGCTGGCGACAATGAAGGCCGCGTATGACGGGTTCGTATTTGAAGCGAACCCGCCATAAGCCGAGCTTGGAGACAGGATGAGATTCGCTCCGGTGTCGACGGAGTTGCTGGCGGTGAAGTAGGCCTTGGTCGCTGTCGGCGGGATGAAGCTCGACAGGTCCAGGTCAACATAAGTTCCGGCCGACGGGTCGCCGGCCGTGTTGCCGGCTGCCTGCAGGCTGATCGTCGGGTTCGTGCCGATCACGATCCGGCATTCCCTGCCGTACTGCAGCGTCCGCAGGAGATTCGAGGAACCGTCGTTCCTGATCGCGCCGACCCAAAGCTTGTGCGTGTAGCCGCCGGGCATTGTTGGCGCCGTGGCACTCAGCGACAGCAGCGCAGCAGTCGTCGTGCCATTCCAGATGACCCAGCAATTGTACCAGGTGCTCGCCGCTTCGGCGCCGGTATCGAGGCCATTCGCTCCGGAGGCATTGAGCGCCGCCGTGATGTTGACACCACCCAGCCGAGCCGCGAAGCCATTCGTGTCTTCGACAGTGAGCGCGTCCGCCGTGATTGTAACCTGAGTGTCGCTGACGGTCTGAACCTTGAGGTTACGGAACCCGCCGCCGATCAGCCGCGATGTGAGCGCCACCGTTCCAGAGGCGTCGGGTGCAGTAAGCGTGCGCGTCGTGCCTGTCGTGATCCCGGATAGCTGGAACTGCAGCTTCTTCGTCGCATCTGCCTCGTCTACGATGAACGTCGTGTTGTCGACCAGGCTCTTGTTGTTGAGGGTCTCGGTTCCAGACGACGTGTAGGGAGCTTGGGCCGCCCTTTGATAGCCGACGCACTTCCAGTTGCCGCCGCCTAGTGAGCGCATGCGTGCGACGTCGCCTGCCGCCGTGGTGATGTTGCCGCCACCTGGCAGGATGAGGCTCGTAGCGTTGTGCGTAAAGGTCAGCGACGCGGCGAACACCAGATCCCTTTCGGCGCCGGCAGCGAGCGTGCCTAGCGCCGTGATGGTCACCGTGCCTGTGATGTTGACCAGCGTACCTGTGGTATTTGCCAGGTTGACAGTCGCGGCCGATGCCATGTCCGCGCCAGCTGCGTTGAAGTTGTCAGCAGCTCCTACCGCCGTGCTCGATCCCGAGCCGCCAGACGTGACGGGCCTCGCAGCGTTCGCGTCCGCCACCAGATCGTCGACCAGCGCGTTGTACTTCGCGCTCTCGATCGTGGTGTTCGGCGTGCCTTTGGTGCCCGGGGGGGCTGAGTACACTCCACCAGCGCGCGGCATAGCTGCTCCATCGTAAGCGATTGGCGCATGATTGGGGTCAGGCCTGCGAAAGTGTAAGCCGCTTGAAACATGGCTTTGACTGCAGCGCTTAAAAAAATGCCGAAGTCGCCACCGAACGAAGTAAGCTCTCGCCATCCAGTGAAAGGAGAATCGGATGACTGACGAAAATCTACCTCATATCGATGCTGTATCTGGGCAGGCGGCATGGGCACTTGTGCAACTGCTTGCCATGCGGCTAGTTCACCAGAAAATCATCCCGAAGAAGGTGCTGCAGGAAGACGTGGCGATGGCCGTACAACATCATCGCGCAGCGCCGGGTCTAAATCCTGCTCAGAGGGCAGCGGCGCATCTTTTGGCACAATTCCAGACCCTTCTTCATACAGCAGATAGATCGGACGCCCACTAAGGGGTCGTTCAAATGCCTGCCCTCGTCCGGCGCCGCCGCACCATCGCATCGACCGCCTCTTTGACGGTCTGCTGGCTTCGTATTGTGCCGTCCGCCTGGCCGACGTAGGCGCCCTTGTCGCCCGCCGGCTTCTCGGCCGCCACGATAGCCTGCCGCCATGCCAGACCGAGATATCGGAATGCTGATGCGTAGTGCTCGGCCCAATTCTTGACCGGGATGTCGCGGAACGTCTTCTTCTCGTCATCGTACTCGCGCCGGTAGGCCTTTAGGCCCTCGACGCCATCGTTGACGCTGTCGGTGTTCCTGAAGCGCGCCACCTTGATCGTCTGCAGGCCGGCGTTGTTGCCCTCGGCCAGGCTGACCATGCCCACCATCTTCGGCTTGCGGCCGTGCGCCCGAAGCGTGTCGAGCCGCGTGCGCTTCGTTCCCCATTGCGGATGCAGGATGTCGTGCGGCACATAGTCGTCGCCGTGGTAGCCCTGCTCGTCCAGCCACTTGCACCAATCTTCAAGGTCTTCGCTGTCCGGAACGTAGAAGTCCACGATCAGCGGCACGCCGTCGATGACCTGGAAGCACCAGATCGGGTTGTTGACCGCCTTGCCGAGATCCCACGCGGTATGCACCGGGTGCTTGGGATCGATGTCGAACGCCGTGCCGATACGCCCCATCCGTTCGGCTCGCGCTATCTCTGCACCCCAATAGGAGCCGATCAGGGCGCCCGCGAATGAGCAGTAATATTCCTGGTCGATGAGCATGTCGGCCGTCTCTTTGCCGAACAGGCCTACATAGATCGCCCGCTGCTCCTCGATCGTCACTTCGTCGATGGCGCCCGTAGCGCTCGCCGGCAGCACTTCACTGAACCAGCCCCGTGGGTTCGTCACCGGGTCAAAGACATTGCCCTTCACCGCGTCGAGCATGCCCTTGGCGTGGTTGTTGCCGCGCGGCGTGGTGATGAACGATGCCCACCCACCATTTTCGGCCAGGATCGGCGACAGGTAGGCCCACGCCGCAGGATTGGCCAGCGCCCATTCCGAGAACGTGATGCCGACGGGTGGCGCGCCGACCAGGCTGTTGAAGTTGTCCGAACCCACCACCTGGAAGGTCGAGCCGACCTTGAAGCGAACGAACATCTCGTTGTCGTTCATGTTCTCGATCAGCGGTTCCGGGAAGGCCTCGAACAAGCGCCGCTTGCCGGTGTGAGGGTTGACAGCGTTCCAGATCGCCTTGCGCGCCTGTGCTGCCTCGGGCAGCATGTGCCAGTAGGTGCCGGGCCGCTCATGGGCGGACACTGCGTGCATGTTCAGGTTGATCTCGTCCTTGCCGGCGCGGCGATGCCAGAACAGGAGCTGGCGTTTGCAGCCGCGCTCCCATGTGTCCCATGCCTTGCGCTGATACCAGCGCGGGCGCCAGCCGTTATTTGGAAGCTGGATCGTCGGCATCGGCTTCCGAGAGTTTCAGCACCTGGACGACGAGCGGACCGCCACCCTTGCCTGACAGTTCCGACTTGTCGGCAAGCCCCAAATCACGAGCGATGATGTTGGCGTTCAGCAGGTCCGCGGAGGCGCCTTCGAACTTCTGGGTGAAGATAATTTCCGCCACCCGCGTCGTGACTGGCAAGAAATCATTACGCTGGCAGTAGCCGTCCCAGGTCCGGCGAGCGATATCGAGGAAGATGCACAGCCCGTCGATCGTCATCGCGCGCATTTTGGCGACGTTCTGGATCTTCACCTTACCCTTGTAGGCAAACGGCTTGGCCTCCCACAGCGGATTGGCTCCTACCCACTCGAAATACTCGCATGCCGCTTCCCAAAGCTGGTCTGGCGTCGAGAAGATCGGGTTGCGGCCGTGCGAGCTGCGCGCCTTCCAGAACTGGTTTCGTTTCGGTGCCGCCATCAGCCTGCCTCTCGCAGCCGTAGTAAGACGAGACGCTTGGAAATTCCTAGCTGCTTGGCGATTTCCCGCGGCCGATACCCGTCGGCGTGTAGGCGCCTGATCTCACGCCGGCGCTTTTCGGCGATCTGAATTTTCCGATGCCTGAAGGGTCGATTGGCTCGAGGATCCTTCAGCCGTTTTGCCCTGGCGATGCAGTCGACGACGGTTGAAATGCTGATGTTCAGTTCTTCGGCAATCGTCGCGTACGAAGCCATCCCCTCCCACAGGTCGAGGATTCGGTTTCGGGTCCGGGCGACCCGTGGGTGCACTCGCCCTCCCCGCTTGTTGAAGCTCGAGAAGGCGTGAAACGGGAGGGAGGCCCGGTTTCCTGAGCGATGCGTCAACTTCATCTGGCGGCGAGCTCGCGCCAGCGCAACACGAAGGCCTCCGATGCTGTGAAGCAGACCGTCGGCTCATGCAGGACATGACCAGGCGTCGGCCTCGGCAGCTCATCGAGGACGATGGCGTTCAGAGCACCAGGTAGAGGCGTCGAAGGGTAGATCTTCTCCGCATATTCACGGCCGATCGCTTTGGCGCGCTCGATTGCTACTGGGTCGACATCGAGGATCATGCATGACTTCCTGTGGTGGCTTGCATCTTACCCCGGGAACTGTTCTGGATTGGTGCGTCGCCGCTCGGTGAGCCGGTATCCTTCGGCCCAGACGGTGATGATCGCGATGCCGAATGGCGTCAGCTTCTTGCGCAGCTTGCTGATATAGACGTGGACCGCATTCTCAGTCGGCGGATCGCTGTGCCAGTCGCTATGGAGAGCCTGCCTGATTGCGGCGCGCGTTGCCTCTCTCCGGGAAGCCAAGCAGGCGTAGACGCGCCTTTCCTTTGTCGTCAGGCCCCAGTCGTCCGGCACGGCGGTCGACGATGGCGCAAGAGTTTCCTCAAGTTGGCGAACCTGTTCGCGCAACGTCGCGTTGTCGGCCCTCAACCGGGCTATGAGATCGCGCTCATCCATCATGCCGCCTTCCGTGTCTGCCGAGCCCTATCGGAGTGTATGTACGCATGTGCAGACAAAATTGGCCGACAAACCCCGATGTGTGTACAAAACGAGCAGCACAGCGCGTGCCTCGCGCGCGCGGAGTTAGCGCCCTACGATGCGGGGCTTCGCCCCTGCACCCCACAAGGGACTGAGTCCCTTGACCCCCGCCGACCGCTGCGCGGCCGGCTCTTTGGGCTTCAGCGTTCATGCCGCATCCTCTGGCGTCGAGCGATATTGCGTTGGAAGATGAATGGCCTGGCTGACTGCGGAAGCGTAGCGCTTGATTTCCCGATCGATTTCATCAGGGGCGAGGCCAAGTTCTCGTAGCCCGCGGCGATGCGCTTTGACGTGAGCGGCCCACCACTGCCGGCCGAGATAACGGTTCCGCTGCAATAGCTCGGCAGCGGCGGCGCGCACTTCGCTCCTCCGAAAGGCCAGTGGAAAGACGGCGACTATCGGGGCGCCTTTGATTTCAATGGTGGTGCGTCCACCGTGGACGTGGTGATTCCCGGTCATTTGCCACCTCCGTCACGTCCACCGTGGACGTGGTGATACTCGGCAAGCTCAATGCTGATATCGGGATCAAAGTCGCGAGGGACGGCTAGCCGGATGGTCCTGGTGGATTTGAATTTTCCGTCTTGTGATTTACGCCAGCCCATGTCCACAGCGATTATGCCCATGTCACGATAGGCCGATATTTCGCGGGATATTTTCCGCGCGGAGCATTTTCCTGCCGCCTCGGCCATCTCCTCGTTGCTTGCGTAGATCTCACCCTTCCCCCAGAACAAAAATTGATCGAAGGTGCTGATTGCCTGGAAGCTGTATCGCTCTTTGTGGATGATCTGCTTGGCGATGAACTGCCACGCGCGAAACGCCTTCCGTTGCTCCTCCCGTGTCTTCGGCCAGAGCCAATTGCGCGATGGCTTCGCACTGAATTTGCGGTGCTTGCCTGAGCGGGCCTTTTTCGGAACTTCGCTATGCCGGGCTGCCGGGTTGAAGCTTTCCGCCGGATCATTGAGGTTGGCGGGTTGCTGGGCCGCGATCATCAGTGCGACCTCGCAAGGATCAGGCGGGATTCGCGAAGTGCCTCAACCGCCTCGCCGGCGCTGAGACCGAATTTCTCCCGCAACTGCGGGACTGCCGCGCGGTTCTTGTCGCGGTTCCCGGTGGCGAGCCATTGGGCAGCGTCTAGGATCGGGGATGAAGCCGGAGCGCGGCGACAGCGACACGCCGCGCTCATGGCTTGGCTGCCCGACCGCCTGCAAAGCGCTCGATCGCGTTCTGAAGGCTCGCTTCGCATAGGCCGGTGGCGACTTGGGGTGAGAGTTCATAGTGAAGGTTCAGCACCTCCATGATGCAAAGCGTGGCGCTTTCGAAGATGACCATCAACTCGGCATAGGTCCCACCGTCTTTGATCGCCGGGCCAATTATTTCACGAACGAACCGGCGCGCTAGGAGGTTGTGGGTTTCGGATTGGCTGGTCATTTGACGTAGCCCCTCTTCTCGGCTGTCACCAGCGCCAAGGCGACGGCTTCGGCGAAGGCCTGCAGCTTGTCGACCTTGAATGCGATGCCAGCCTTGCCAGGGTGCATCGAGCCGTCCTCTCCTTCGAAGAACACGCGCATGTTGAGCAGCCTGTGGCCGTTGAGGAGATCGAGCGAGACGCGGATTTCTTCGCGCTTATTTTTCGGCACGACGGCGACGAGATCGGATTGAGATGCTGCCATCGCAGCCGTACGTTCGGAGTCTTGGGCGGTGAGGCCGGTCATGCCGCTTTCTCCCCGTCACCGAGGAAAAACGCCCGCAACTTTCCGCGCTCGGCGACCCACTGATTGCCGACCTTTCGTGCTGGAAGAAGACCTTGCTCGAGCATGTGGAAGGTCTGCCTCGGCTTGCGGTTGATCTCTTTGCCGATGTCGGCCGCACCCCAAACGAGGTCGATCGCTACGGATATCTCCTCTGCCATTCTCATCTCCACGGATCAAATCACAGTGATTTATATTACCGTGATTTGCTTGCGCGTCAATTGGAATGAAATTACAGTGATGTCACCGGATGCAACTCAAGGGGAAAGCATGGCACGCGCGCGACCAGGTCGAGGGTCAGACCAATTTGCGTTGCGTCTGCCGGAAGGTCTTCGTGATCGCATCAAAGCCTATGCAGCCTACCAGGGGCGATCGATGAACGAGGAAATCGTTCGCATCCTTGAGCGCGAATTTCCTGAACCCTGGGTCGCGGGCGAAAGGATCGATGAGCTACTTGAAATGCTCGGAGTCATTCAGGCAGGCCAAGCAACGAACGAAGGCATCTCCAAGCTTGCGTCAGAGCTCCACGACACAATCGAGGGTATTTATAGCGGCCGGGTGCAGGGGTTCGATCAAAATACGAGAAGGGACATCAGCAACAGGTACCAAGAGTGGCAGGAACGCGAGTTCGAACGCCAGTCGGACAAGGCTGCTGCTGAGTACGACGCCGTCGAGGAGGTTTCGCTCGAACGGACTGGCAAGTCCGAGAAGTTCGTATATGAAGACGGATCGGTCGGCCCGCAACCCAAGAAGGGATCGCCACCTGCCGACATCTCGCCTGACGAAGAATTCCCCCTTTTTATCATTGATGAGGATGACAAATGAGCATCCGCAAGCGCACTTGGACCACCGCCAAGGGCGTCGAGAAGACAGCCTGGGTCGTCGACTATGTAGATGCAAAGGGCGTCCGCCGGCTGAAGACTTTTCCAAAGAAGAAGGACGCCGATCAATTCGGTGCGACAGCCAAGGTTGAGGTCAGGGAGGGTGTACACGTCGCCGACAGCGACAGCGTGACCGTTGCGGCCGCGAGCGCCTTTTGGATCGCGACCGGAGAGGACGAAGGCCTCGAGCGCTCGTCGATCGATCAGCGGAAGCGCCACGTCGAGCTCCACATAAAGCCCTTCCTCGGATCGGCGCTGCTGTCTCAGCTTACGGTGCCCGGCGTACGCGAATTCCAGGACAAGCTCCGCAAGAACGGCCGATCTCAAGCGATGACCCGCAAGGTGCTTGGCTCCCTCGGCTCGCTGCTCTCAGATGCCCAGGAGCGCGGGCTTGCCACGCGCAATCCGGTGAAGGACATGCGCAGCCGGCGCCGCCGCGGCAAGGAGCGACAGGCCGACAAGCGACAGAAGGGGAAGCTCAAGATCGGCGTCGACATTCCGACCCGCGAAGAGATCAAGGCGATCGTCGCCGCAGTTCGCGGCCGTTGGCGCCCGCTGCTGATAACGGCGATCTTCAGCGGCATGAGATCCTCCGAGCTGCGGGGCTTGCGCTGGTCGGACGTCGACCTGGACAAGGCCGAGATCGCCGTACGCCAGCGCGCCGACGACTACGGAGAGATCGGCCCGCCGAAGTCTGAAGCCGGTGAGCGGACCATCCCCGTACCGCCGATCGTGGTGAACGTGCTTCGTGAGTGGAAACTCGCGTGCCCCCGGCGCCGCATCAATGACGCCAACGGTGAAACTGTGACCGAACTCCACTACGTTTTCCCGAATGGCAGCGGCAATATCGAGAGCCGATCGAACATCATCAAACGCGGCTTTCTACCTTCCCAAATCGCGGCCGGCGTGACGGTTCCGACCGGAGAAAAGGACAAGGACGGCCAGCCGGTCCTCGCCGCGAAATACGGTGGTCTGCATGCCTTGCGCCACTTCTATGCATCGTGGTCGATCAATCGCGCACAGGATGGAGGCTTGGGCCTGCCGGCGAAAGTCGTCCAGGAGCGTCTAGGCCACAGCTCTATCACCATGACGATGGACACCTACGGGCACCTGTTCCCGCGCGGCGACCACGCGGACGAAATGGCGGCTGCGGAGAGATCGCTTCTGGGGTGAACGCGACATGAACGCGACACGGCGTCAATTTTCGCAGCAAAATCAAATGCCCGTACAAGCATCATAATCCTGGGGTCGGGGGTTCAAGTCCCTCTCCCGCTACCATCGCTCCCACCGACAGATGGGCCGGTGCCGATTGTTGAAAGCGGAGAGAACGGTCCTCCGCTACCCCGTTAACAACACCTAGGCTTCCGAAGCCTCTCGCTGCTACCCACCAGTTGCCACGGATCGAGCGCCTCGCAGACGCCACAGGGAACCAATGCTTGGCATAAGGTCGGCACATCAGAATTTTGATCCATAGACGGGCTCCAGCCGCCAACGTTGCGGTTCGGCTCGGATCGCGCCTTGCGACGCTGCAAACACGAGCGGTAGGGGATACAATCACCGGAGCGAATGCGTCCCGGGATGGCTCAAATGTCCTCCGTCGATTCTCTCGCCGCGAGACTATTGTCGGCGACATTGATGTTCGATCGTGCGTCGTTGCTGGCGCTCGAGGCTTTGGCTGCCGAATCCGACCGTCGGGTCCTAAGGCGCGGTGAGGTCCTGGTTCGCGAAGGCGATCCATCGGACAGGTTCTTCGTCGTGCTGTCCGGTCGCTTTACGGTACACAAAGGAGATGGGATTGGCTCGGTCGCCGAGATCGCTCAGGGCGAACTCGTCGGCGAAATTGGTTTCTTTGCAGGGCTGCCCCGTACGGCCACTGTCCTTGCAGCGCGCGATTCGATCGTCCTTGAAATCAGTCGCAATCATTTCGAGAAGGCGGCCGAGGCTCTGCCGAACCTGAGAGAGGCGGTCACAACATCTCTGGCGCGCCGGTTCGCCACCCAATCTCCTATTTTGTCACGTCAGAAACCTGCCAAGATCCGAACGCTTGCCATCATCGCAGCCGGCGGAAGTCGCATCTCACCGGTTTTCATCGGGCACCTACAGCAAGAGCTCGGTGCGCTCACGCGCGCTCAGTTCGTTTCCCGGCATGACGTCCACGCGAAATTCGCGGGTCGTCCGATCGACGACCAGCCGGTCCTTAACTGGTTGAACGAACTGGAGGCGCAAGCTGAATTCGTTGTCTACGTCGCCGATGAAGAACCTAATGAATGGACACGAGTCTGCATTCGCCAGGCCGATACCGTCCTGCTTGTAGCGAACGCGTCCTCCTCGCCTCGCTTGAACACGTCCGAGGAATTGGCGCTATCGGTCCATCCACCATCGACCGGTCGGCTTGTCCTAATTCACGACAATCGCTCGGCTGCGGTCTCCGGCACCTCTGCGTGGCTCGATGAGCGTCCCCATGTCGGCCAGCATCATCATGTTGCGCTGGAGGACGCGTCTGATATCCAGCGCCTGGTCCGATTTATTTCCTGCAAGGCACGCGGCTTCGTGGCGGCGGGGGGTGGGTCCCTGGGCAGCGCCCATCTGGGCGTCTACAAGGCCTTCGTCGAGGCGGGCGCGCGCTTCGACTATCTCGGCGGGACGAGTTCCGGAGCCGCGATGATGGCCGGCTTCGCAAGAGGGTTGGACGCGGAGCAGATCGACCGCGGCACGCACAACGTATTTGTCAAGAGCAGGGCGTTTCGGCGCCCCACCTTGCCGCGTTTCGCGCTTCTGGATCACAAAGCCTTCGATCGAGCCCTTCGGGAGGAATACGGCGACGTTCTGATCGAAGATCTTTGGCTTCCGTTCTTTGCGCTTTCGACCAATCTGAGCAGCCGTCAGCCCCACGTCCACCTTCGTGGGAAACTCTGGCAAGCCGTTCGGGCATCCGGCTCGCTCCCGGGTGTCCTGCCGCCGTTCTTTACGGCTGACGGCGATATGCTGGTGGACGGCGCCATCATGAACAATTTGCCGCTGGAACAGATGAGGGAACTCAAGACCGGCCCCAATGTCATCGTGAGCTTTGGGTCCAGTGGGCCGCAAAAATACCACGTCGATTACGACCGCATCCCCGGAAGATCGGAACTGGCGGTCGCCCTGCTGAATCCTTTCGGCCGTGCCCGCCTGCCGCAGGTTCCGAGCATGCTTCAGGTTATTGCCGCGAGTATGCTGGCACACGGGCCGCAGGACATTGCCGTCGGTGACGAGGATGTCTTGGTCTGTCCGCAGGTTTCGAGCACATTCATGGATTGGAGTCGGCATTCCGAGCTGTTTTCGGACGCCCACGACCGCACGGCGCAATGGATCGAGGAACGTCTCCGCCAGAACGACTCAGGGCTCCGGGCGGTGCTCGGTAACGCACATATTACTTAGCGCATCACCACTAGACTCTCCGCATTCCGTTGCTGCCCTGCATCGCGGTCCCATTGCCGAACTTACCGGCCCGGCGACTGAGCGATCATGTTGCAGTCGGCTGTGCGGTCGGAACGCGTGGTGTAGGCGGCGTGGATCACCTGACCCATGTTCATGGAAATTTCACGCACCAGCTTTAGCCGGACCGCGGTGGCGAACATGGTGGCCTCGGTGACGCCGATCGCAAATGCGTCTGGTCCGCCAATGACGCAGCGTTCGAAATAGGATTGCAGGTAGGAACGGTCGTAGATCGCAAACCCGCCGGCCCAGCCAATGCGGGGCAGTGCGATCGGCAGCCCGTTGATCGTCACGCCTTCCGCCAGAAGGACCTGCCGGACGGGATCAAGCGGCGCTCCGGCATTGTTGGGTCCATCGCCGGATACGTCAACAACCCTGCGCGGGCTGCGCAAGCCACTCTTCGCGAACAGATCACGCGCCGCCCACAATGCGCCGGAGATCGACGTTCCGCGACCTTCGGTCAACGGCAGCGCCGCGAGCCTGTCTGCCAAGATCAGAGCGTCCTCGCGGCCTTCAACAATTGTCCACGGCATGATGACTGTTTGCTGGTGTGGCCCTGCCCACTCCAGATAAAGCACTGCAATTCTGCCCCGCTCTCCCGACTTGATGGCCGTCGCGATGTCCGCGTGGCGGAAGGCACTGACGTAGCCGTCGCGTTGCACTCGTTGCTCAACGTTGCTCATCGAGGGCGAAACGTCCACGGCCAGGATCAATTGCAGATCGACTTCGGCCAGGTGGTCAGCGGGACGGTCGGTCGCGTGAGCCTGCGACGCCATCGCGAAGAGCAGCAGGCAGACGGCCGTGAGCCGCAGCACCGGTCTTGCACCCGCACATCGAGCAATCCGCACCAGGTCGTCCATGGCGAGCCTCTCGCTGACATGCAATTGTCGGTCCGAGGCGTCCCGCGCGTCACGAACAGCTTCCGATCATTCGCCGAAATCTGCGCTCCGCGCCCGTCCGGATGGTGATGACGCTTCGCAGTCCGTGCTAATATCGAAGCATTGGACTGCGGCTTCGTGCGTGAGGAAACCGGCTTGGATAGCTCGCCGCCCACGACGTTCGTACTCAACGGCATTACCGCCGACGTGAGCAGCGAGACCTTGCGCGACAAGTCCAACAGGACGATCGCGCTTCGCCAGCAGACCTTTGCGGTGCTTCGTCACCTTCTGGCGAACGCGGATCGCGTGGTCACCAAGGACGACCTGATGAGGGCGGTCTGGAACGGGATAGCCGTCACCGACGACAGCCTGGTGCAATGCATTCACGAGATCCGTGCGGCGCTCAACGACAGCCGGCAGACCGTCGTGCAGACAGTGCCGAGGCGCGGCTACAGGCTGGTCCTTCCCGCAAATGCCGGACCGAGGATGGCGACCATCCTGGCAGCCGAATTGGCCTCCGAGAGCCGGCCGACAGGCAAGCGGATTTCTGCCGCATCTCTCCGAGAGTACCGGCAGATCATCGATCGGCTGCTGGTCCAACATGCGGGTCGCGCGTTCTGGAACGGCGAAGGGAGTCTGGTCGCCGAGTTTGCCGGCCCTGTCGAGGCGATGCGGTGTGCGAGCGAGATCCAGCATGAGGTCGACAGGCGGGACTGCGAAGTTCCCGAGACAAAGCGCCTGCGCTTCCGCATCGGCGTTCACCTGGGCTATGTCGTCGCCGAGGGCGACCACCTCGCGGGCGAGGCCGCCGAGGTCGCCGCGCATCTGCAAATTCTGTCACGACCGGGTGGGATTTGCGTCACCGAAGCGGTCCACGCCCAGGCGCAAGACCGACTCTCGCTGGAATTCGTCGATCTCGGCGAGCACAAGCTGAAGAGCGTCGCGCGCGCCTTGCACATCTACCGCG
>NZ_RZOT01000989.1:0-648 GCF_003999085.1 Mesorhizobium sp. M4A.F.Ca.ET.090.04.2.1 | reverse complement strand
GTCCTGAAATCTGCCCGGTCGGCTCTGTCGGCGGCCCGGATGTGTTGCGAGCGGCTTTGGAACCACGATAGACGGTTACAGCGCGCCGCCGCAAGTGCGGGCTTTGGCGGCCATCCGGCCCGTTGCCAGCGATGCCCCCTAACCTACTCCAATGCCGGCCAGGAGGCCGCCATCGATCCTGTAGTCGGCGCCGGTGCAGAAGCTCGCCTTGGAGGAGCACAGGAAGGCGATGAGTTCAGCCACTTCCTCCGGCTCGCCGATGCGGCCGAGCGGATGCGCCTCGCCAAAGCGCTTGAAGGCTGCTTCTATATCGGCGTTCGGGTCGTCGCCGCGCGCGGCCCTTTCGAGGATCGGCGTGCGGATCGAACCCGGGCTGACCGAGTTCACGCGAATGCCCTGGCGGGCATAGTCGAGCGCCAGCGAGCGCGTCAGCGTGTGGATGGCGCCCTTGGTGGTGGCGTAGGCGGCGACATTCTGCTGGCAGGCAGTGCCCTGCACCGAGGCGACGTTGACGATGGCGCCGCCGCCGCGCCTGATCATCTCGGGGATGCCGTAGTGGGCGGTGAGGTAGATGGAACCGACATTGACGGACATCGCCCGGTTCCAGGTCTCGAAGTCGGTGCTGGTCGCGGTGCCATAGGGATGCAC
>NZ_RZOT01000988.1:0-648 GCF_003999085.1 Mesorhizobium sp. M4A.F.Ca.ET.090.04.2.1 | reverse complement strand
GGCAATCACGGCAGGTGCCAGACCCGCGGCATCAAGGCCGCCGCCCGCGACCAGGTGGACCGGCAGGGCGGTCGCTGATTTCGTCTCGACGAGTTCGACTGGCATTCGATGGTCTCCGCTAGAGCAATTCCAGGAAAAGTGTGTAGCGGTTTTCCGTCCGGAATTGCGAAGAAGCAAATAGTTAGAGCGGTTCGGCGATTCCATGAAACGCTGAACCGCTCTAACGCCGTCCGACTCGGCGTTCTTAACTGTCCGTTAGGGTTAACAGAATATTTCTTCGGGAGGGAAGACGGCCACACAAGGCCGCACACATATGGAGGCCGCAGGCCGATGCTGATCAATGGTTTGATGAACACGGGCAAGCGGCTGATCACCACGGTCTTCATGGCTGCACTCGCGGCAAGTGTCGCCGGCTGCGGTACCAGCAAGCTCACGACTGGCTCCATCGTACGGTCCGACAGCAGGCCGCTGGAGACCATGTCTGCCTCCGAGCTGCACAGCGCGACGGCCAGGCTCGGCGAATCCTATGCCAGGAACCCCAACGACAAGCGGATCGCCACCAATTACGCGGCGGCGCTGCAGATGGATGGCGACGCGGACCAGTCGCTTGCCGTGATGCGCAAGCTGGCGATCGCACTGCCCAAGGAC
>NZ_RZOT01000987.1:0-650 GCF_003999085.1 Mesorhizobium sp. M4A.F.Ca.ET.090.04.2.1 | reverse complement strand
GTCAAGGCGCTCAGGATCGGCGATCTGCTCAAGGCGCGGCGCAAGCCGATCCTGATGGCGGCGGCCGCGATCATGCTAGCGCTTGCCGGCCTGCAGCTTGGCAAGGCCTTCTTCTCCGATCCGGCCCCGGTTGCCAGCAACGACGCCGCGCCGATCATCGCCGCCCAGCCGGTGGAGACGGCCTCGCTCAACGCCACGGCCGAACCGAAGACCATTGCCGAGCCAAAGGCGGCTTCCGCGGCGCAGGAGACGCCGACCCGTGCCGTGCGGCAAGCGGAACCGGTCAGGGACGCGGCGCCCGCGCAGACCGCGGCCGTGCCGCCGACGGACGCCGATATGGTGAAGCAGGCGGCGCCCGCCGCCACTGAGCCGGCACCAACGCCCATGGCTTCGGCCGCGCCTGCTGCGACGGCGCCGGATGTCACCGCTGCAGCGCCCGCGGCGCCAGCAACGGACGCGGATGCCGACGCCGAGCCGATGGCCACGGCGCCGACCGCCGCGCCGACGGTGCCCGCCACCACCGGCGCGGTTCCGCCCGCCGGCGCCGCGCCTGAGGCAGCGGCGGCGACATACAACATCCCGGCTGACGCAGGTCCGCAGGCCCTGCGCGACGCGGCGGCCGGCGGTGACGCCAAGGCGCTGTTCGAGGT
>NZ_RZOT01000986.1:0-650 GCF_003999085.1 Mesorhizobium sp. M4A.F.Ca.ET.090.04.2.1 | reverse complement strand
CTTGCCGACCACGGCGACGCTGTCCTCCTGGCCGCGCACGCGGTCGATGTCGCGGGCGATCGCCTGATAGTTCTGCTCGAACGCGGGCGCGGCCGGCGCCGGCGTCTTTGGTCGCGGCGTCGGCTGCGGATCCTCGTACCAGCGCGGCGGCTGGCTGTAAGGCTGGGCGCTGGCGTAGCGCGGTTCCGGCTGGCGGCGAGGGTCGAGGCGCTCGGCCGTATCCTCGCGCGTCCGCTCCAGCCGCTGCTCCAGCGTTTCCAGGGAGCGGTTCAACTGCTCGAGCGTGGTGTGCGGCCTGCGCTGCCTGCCGGCATTGAGTGTATCGAGATAGGACCGCTTGCTGTTCATCGATGCGCCCGTGTTCAGAATTGCCGGCTCGTGACCGGATTCCCCAAAGTCTCGCCGGGACGAAGGCGACCGTGCGGTTCTGCCGCGGCGGAGGGCTAGCCTCCCGGGCTTTTCGCCCGCGCTTCGAAAACCGTGAAAAATTCGCTACAGGATAAACACGGGTGACCGACATGCGCACATTTCACCCAACGTGGTAAACAACGCGTTAACCAAGCTTAAGAACTTGCGCATGATCCTTTCCACTGCGGTCGCCGCCGCAAAAATCGTTCCGGGCATCCCGCTCGTGCGCCAACGGGTGCGGC
>NZ_RZOT01000985.1:0-661 GCF_003999085.1 Mesorhizobium sp. M4A.F.Ca.ET.090.04.2.1 | reverse complement strand
TGCCAGTCGAGCGCCCGCTCGCGCATGGTCAGCACCGCGGCCAGCGTTGCCGACGAAGCCGAATCCTGGATGACGCCGGAAAAGCCATCGGGCAGGCCGAGCGCCTGGCGCATCCAGTCGACGGTACGGGTCTCCAACTCGGTCGCCGCCGGCGAGGTCTGCCACAGCATGCACTGCGCCGCCATCGCCGAAACCAGATATTCGGCAACCACCGAGACCGGGGCGGCATTGGCCGGGAAATAGGCGAAGAAGCGCGGGTGCTGCCAATGCGTCATGCCGGGCACGATCTTTTCCTCGAAATCGGCAAAGATCCTGTCCATCGGTTCCGCGGTTTCCGGCGGCGAGACCTCGATGGCATGGAAAACCTCGCCAGGGGCAAGCGCTGGGCGCACCGGCCGTTCGCGCAAGGTGTCGCGGTAGTCGACACCCCAGTCGGCGGCACGCCTAGACCAAGTGCGGAATTCGTTATTGTCCATGTTTCCTCCCAGTAGCCGGCCGCCGCGCCGACAAATGCAACCGCTCGGGTGTTGATTAACATGTTAAATATATGAAGGCAATGATTCAGCGAGGTCGCGCCGCCCTACCCCGGAAAATCCGGCAGGCTGGCGAAAGCCGTCTTCAGCGCGTTCGACCAGCCGTCCGAGATGGTGCGGTAATAGTG
>NZ_RZOT01000984.1:0-661 GCF_003999085.1 Mesorhizobium sp. M4A.F.Ca.ET.090.04.2.1 | reverse complement strand
CCCCTCATGTCCTCGATCCGCCCGCTTATCCCGCTCCTCATTGCCGCCGGTATCCTGCTCGGCGGCAATGGACTGCAGGGCACGCTGATCGCGCTGCGCGGCGCGCAGGAGGGCTTTTCCGCCCCCGTCATCGGCCTTATGGGCACTTTCTATTTCGCCGGCTTCCTGCTCGGCTGCCTGGCCGTTACCCGCATCCTGAAGGCAGTCGGCCATGTCAGGACCTTCTCGGCGCTCGCCGCCACCGCCTCGGCCGGCACGCTGCTGCTTGTGCTGGTCATCGATCCTATCATGTGGTGCGCGGTGCGCTTTGCCGGCGGGTTCTGCTTCGCCGGCCTGTTCACCGTGATGGAAGCCTGGCTCAACTCCGGCGTCACCAACAAGGACCGCGCGCGCGTGCTTGCCATCTACCGCATGGTCGACATCGGCTCGGTCACCAGCGCGCAGTTCCTGATCCCGATCTTCGGCGCCGGCGGCTTTGCCATCTTCGCCATCATGTCGATGATGATCACGCTGTCGCTGGTGCCGGTCTCGCTCGGCGACCGCTCCAACCCGACGCCGCCGGAAGACGTCAAGCTCGACCTGCCGCGCGTCTGGCGCATCTCGCCGCTCGGCTCGATCGGCTGCATCGCGGTCGGCGTCACCAATAGCGCCTTCCGCACGC
>NZ_RZOT01000983.1:0-663 GCF_003999085.1 Mesorhizobium sp. M4A.F.Ca.ET.090.04.2.1 | reverse complement strand
CTTCCCAGACCTGCGATGCGACCGCCACGACGACCGCGACCAGCATGGCCAGCGCGCCGACCACCGGCAGGCTGCGATAGCCATAGCCGGCATTGAGCATGGCCGCACCCAGCGACGCAGCGAGCGCGATGCCGACATTAAAGCCTGACGGGATGAGCGAGGAGGCGAGGTTGGAGGCGTCCGCCGTCCAGGCCAGGATGCGGGTCTGGATCGGCGCGCCGATGGCAAAGTTGAGGCCGCCCCAGATGACGATGGCAACGACCATCGGCACGGGGTAGGGGCTGACGGCATAGATGACGCCAAGCATCAGCGCCTGCAGGAACAGCATGGTGATCAGCGACGGCATCAGCTTCCAGTCGGCGAGCTTGCCGCCGAGGAAGACGCCGATGGTCGCGCCGACGCCATTGAGCAGCAGCACCCAGGGCACCAGGCTCTCATCGAGGCCGGTGACTTCGAGCAAGGTCGGGGTGATGTAGGTGAACAGGCCGAACTGGCCGATCATCAGCATGAGCATCAGGATCAGCGAGGTCCAGACCTGCTGACGTCCCAAAACGCGGACCTCGTGCGACAGGCTGGCGGGGCTGTTCGACGACCCCGCCGTGCGCGGCAACAAAGCAAGCATGGCGGCAATTGCCGCTACGCCCAGCCCGCCCATCACCCAGA
>NZ_RZOT01000982.1:0-664 GCF_003999085.1 Mesorhizobium sp. M4A.F.Ca.ET.090.04.2.1 | reverse complement strand
TTGCCCTCTTCCATCGTCGGCGAGAGCGCGGGCATGAGAATTTCGATCGGCATGTCCTTGCCCTCCCTTTACAGTACGATGTCGGTCCAGAGCTCGGACGGATCCGGCTCGGCGTCGTTCTGGGCAAATTCGGCGGCGTCGGCGACGATGTCGCGGACCTCCTTGTCGATGGCCTTGAGCTCGTCCTCGCTGGCCCATTTCTTGTCGAGCAGCCGCGCCCTGACCTGCTCGATCGGGTCATGCTCGGAGCGCATCTTCTGCACTTCTTCCTTGGAGCGGTACTTCGCCGGATCGGACATCGAATGGCCGCGATAGCGGTAGGTCTGCATCTCCAGGATCAGCGGGCCGTTGCCGGCGCGGCACCATTCGGTGGCGAGATCGGCGGCGGACTTGACGGCGCGCACGTCCATGCCGTCGACCTGGATGCCGGGGATCTTGAAGGATGCGCCGCGATGGGAGAAATCGGTCTCGGCCGAGGAGCGCGACACCGAGGTGCCCATGGCGTAGCGGTTGTTCTCGATGATGAAGATCACGGGCAGCTTCCACAGCGAGGCCATGTTGAAGCTTTCGTAGACCTGGCCCTGGTTGGCGGCGCCGTCGCCGAAATAGGTCAGCGACACGTTCTTGTTCTCGCGATAGCGGTTGGCGAAAGCGAGACCGGTGC
>NZ_RZOT01000981.1:0-676 GCF_003999085.1 Mesorhizobium sp. M4A.F.Ca.ET.090.04.2.1 | reverse complement strand
CCCCCTCTGAGGGGGAGATGTCCGGCAGGACAGAGGGGGGTGTTCAAGCGCCACCCTTCGCGCGGTCGGCAGCCTGAGCCGCCAGGATCTTCTTCACCTCGGCAACCAACTCGCTCTCCGCCACCGTCACCTGCGCCGGGCGTGCGGCGCGCCATTCGGCGTTGTCGGTGATCTCCGCCGACATGCGGGCGCCTTCGATCAGGTCCTTGATCTGCAGCTCACCCCGGGAGCGCTCGTCGCCGCCCTGGATGATGGCGACCGGGCTGCCGCGGCGCTCGGCATATTTGAGCTGCGCCTTCATGCCGGCGCCGCCGAGATACATTTCCGAGCGGATGCCGGCCGCGCGCAGCTCCGCCACCATCTTCTGGTAGCGGCCGAGGCTTTCGGTGTCCTTGTCCATGACCAGAACGACGACCGGAGCGATGACGTCGGAGATGTCGAGCTTGCCGAGGTTCTTCAGCGCCGTCATCAGCCGGGAGACGCCGATCGAAAAGCCGGTCGCCGGCACCGGCTCGCCGCGGAAGCGCGAGACCAGCCCGTCATAACGGCCGCCGCCGCCAACCGAGCCGAAGCGCACGATCTGGCCGTCCTCGTTGGGGATTTCGGCCAGCAGCTCGGCTTCGAAGACGGGGCCGGTGTAGTATTCCAGGCCGCGCACGACGGAGCGGTCCATGGC
>NZ_RZOT01000980.1:0-689 GCF_003999085.1 Mesorhizobium sp. M4A.F.Ca.ET.090.04.2.1 | reverse complement strand
ATCAGGAAGGCGACGATGTAGTGCGGGCTGACCGCCAGCAGGATTTCGGGATCGTCGATGATGTGGTTGAGGCCTGACAGGCCGATGGCGAGGAACCAGACAGCCGTGATCGGGCCGAAGATCAGCGCCACGCCGCCGGTGCCGAACCGCTGCACCGCGAACAGGATCGCTAGGATGAGCAGCGTCAGCGGCACCACGTAAGGCTGGAAGGCAGGCGTGACGACATTCATGCCTTCGACCGCGGACAGCACCGAGATGGCCGGCGTGATGACCGCATCGCCAAAGAACAGCGAAGCGCCGACGATGCCAATGGCGAGGATGATCGCCGAGCGCGTGGCAAAACTGCTGCGCGCCAGCGCCATCAGCGACAGCACGCCGCCCTCGCCGCGGTTGTTGGCGCGCAGCACGAACATGATGTATTTGATGGTGACGATGATGGTCAGCGACCAAATGATCAGCGACAGCACGCCGAGAATGTCGCCGCGCTCGGCGACCTCGCCGCCCGACGACGCCACCAGCGCCTCGCGGAACGCGTAGATCGGGCTCGTGCCGATATCGCCATAGACCACACCGAGCGCGCCCAGCATCAACACCTTGGTGCTGTGCTGCTCGATTTCTGGATGGCTCGATTGGTCGACGGGTTCTGCCTCACTACCAGTGTTGGCAAGGGCCATAAACGACACTCCGAT
>NZ_RZOT01000097.1:0-13404 GCF_003999085.1 Mesorhizobium sp. M4A.F.Ca.ET.090.04.2.1 | reverse complement strand
AGGTAGGCCTGGGCGCCTTCGCGGATGGCCGCGGAGATTTCCTGCATGCGCTGATTGCCCTGATCGGACGCCAGGACCGAACGTGTCGCCCAGATAGCGTAAAGGACTGAAAGCAGGCCGCAGGCGATGACGGCGTAAATGGTGGTCATTGCCGAATTTTCCTCGATTGATGGCCCAAAAGAACCCCTCCCTGGGCCGTTGGAACGGGGATGCACGCCGCCAGGCGGAATCCACCCCTTGGCTGGGCTGTATGCGAAACAGGGCTGGGAACGTCAAGATATTGTTCGGTTTTTGCCCGGCTTTCGCCCAAAAGGCGAAGGCGATGGCAAACCTGCCCAGCGCCATACTCCTTTTAGATCGATTGAAATGACGCTGGGTAATAGACCGGAGCAGATCAGGTCAGGCTCGAACTGACGCGCGACCACACTGTCGGAATGGCTGTCGAGTCAGTTGGCTGCACGCAAGCTCGTCACCTTCAACGCACCGAGCGCGACGAAGCAGAGCGCGCAGACCGGGAACACCAGCCAGTTCAGCATCGCCCAACCCCAGGCGTTGTAGACCGCGCCGGACATCAGCGACGCGAAGGCGACCGAGCCGAACAGGACGAAATCGTGGAAGCCCTGCAGCTTGCTCTTTTCCGACGGCCGGTAACTGGCGGCGACCATGGAGGTGGCGCCGATGAAGCCGAAGTTCCAGCCCAGGCCGAGCAGGATCAGCGCCGTCCAGAACTGCCAGAGTGCCAGCCCCGACAGGGCGACCACGGCGCAGCCGATCAAGAGCACGAGGCCGGCGGCGACAATGCGCTCGGCGCCGAAGCGATGGATCAGCGAGCCGGTGAAGAAGCTCGGCCCGAACATCGCCATCACATGCCATGAAATGCCCAGCGTGGCGTCGTCGGCG
Source organism: Mesorhizobium sp. M4A.F.Ca.ET.090.04.2.1 (assembly GCF_003999085.1). NCBI lineage: Bacteria > Pseudomonadati > Pseudomonadota > Alphaproteobacteria > Hyphomicrobiales > Phyllobacteriaceae > Mesorhizobium > Mesorhizobium sp. M4A.F.Ca.ET.090.04.2.1. The sequence continues at coordinate 12,504 of NZ_RZOT01000097.1, read as the reverse complement.
GAGAGACCGCAACCAACCATGGCGAGCGGCGCGCCGGTCATGACGAAGCTCATCAGCGCATAGCTTCCGACGGCGCAGAACAGCGCCGCGACGAAACGCGGCTGGGTGACGATCTCCGACAGCGGCCTGGCGTCGCCGTCATCGATCGCCGCGCCGCCGACCACCTTAGGCGCGATGCGCAGAAACGATAGGATGACGGCGCCGACGGCCGACAGCACCAGGATAGAGGCGAACGAGCCGGCGAACATCACGGGCGCGAAGGATTCGCGGGTGAAGATCACGATCTGCGGCCCGAGAACGGCCGTGACGATGCCGCCGGCCAGCACGAAGGAAATGGCGCGCGCCTTGAACTCCGGCGGCGCGTTGTCTGCTGCGGCAAAACGGAACTGTTGTACGAAAGCGCCACCGACACCGATCACCAACAGGCCGAAGGCGAACAGCCAGAAATTCGGGTGGAACAGCGCCAGCGTCGCGACGACCCCACCGAGCGCGGTGATGACGGTGCCGGTCATGAACCCGCCGCGCTGGCCGAGCTGGCGGATAATGGCCGCCGCCGGCAGTGCGCCCAGAGCCACACCGATGTTGAAACCGGTGACTGGCGCCGTCGCCAGCGACTTGTCGGGGCCAAGCAGGTACTGCCCGGCAAGCGCGCCAAGCGAAATGGCTATGGGGGCGGCCGAACCGATGATCGCCTGGGCAGATGCCAGCAGCAGCGCCGTGCGGCGCGCCTCCCTTCCGGCTCCGGCGGCCAAGGCCGCAGCGGCGGCGGTCATGAAGCATCCTTGCCGCGCCCCTCGCCGCGCACCCGGCGCGACACGCGATCAAGCACGGCATTGGTGAGCTTGGGTTCGTCTTCCTCGTAGAAGGCCTTGGCGATGTCGACATATTCCGAGACGATCACCGCCACCGGCACGTCGTCGCGCTTCATCAATTCATAGACGCCGGCGCGCAGGATGGCGCGCAGTGTCGAATCCAGCCGTGACAACGGCCAGTCGTCGGTTAGCGCCTGGCGGATGACCGGATCGATGGTCTTCTGGTTCTCGACAACACCGGTGAGGATGGCGCGGAACCATTGCGCATCGGCCTCGCGATAGAGCGCGCCGTCGACTTCCTTGCCGAGCCGGAACGCTTCGTACTCGGCCGTGATCTCGATAACGCCACTGCCGGCAACGTCCATCTGGTAGAGCGCCTGCACGGCGGCGAGCCGGGCGGCGCCGCGCTTGTTGGCGTGGCGGACCGTGGGCTGGCCGGGCGACGCGGGCTCGCTCACGATCGGGCTCCCAGCTGCTGTTTGAGGGCGATCATGGTCAGCGCCGCGCGCGCGGCAAAGCCGCCCTTGTCGCCTTCCGAGCGTCTGGCGCGCGTCCAGGCCTGGGCGTCATTCTCGGTCGTCAGGATGCCGTTGCCGATACAGATCGCTTCCTGCACGGAGAGGTCCATCAGCGCGCGGCTCGATTCATTGGCGACAATATCGAAATGGTAGGTGTCGCCGCGGACGATGGTGCCAAGCGCGACGAAACCGTCATAGGTGGTGCCGCCTTCGGCGGCGCCGTCGAGCGCGAAGGTGATCACTGCCGGGATTTCCAGCGAGCCCGGAACTGTGACCACGTCATAGGTCGCGCCTGCCTCGTCCAGTGCACTCGTTGCGCCTTCGAGCAGCGCGTCGGCAAGGTCGTCATGGAAGCGCGCCTCGATGATGAGAAGGTGCGCCTTGTCCTTCGGACGGATGAACGCTTTGCCGTGTTGGGATATGCCAGCCATAGATGTCTCCGGGGATCGCCGGTGACTTAGGCCGAAGCGGCAGCATTCGCAAGCTTTGTCCGATGCTCAGGCCCGGTCTAATTTGCGGGGGTGGCTCAAAGCCCCTCTTTCGCGGCCTCCGCCAGGCGCGCCGCGTAGCGGGCCATGGTGTCGATCTCGAGGTTCACGCGGTCGCCGACCTGGCGTTCGCCCCAGGTGGTGACGGTCAGCGAATGGTGGATGAGCAGCACGTCGAAGCGCGTGCCCTCGACCTTGTTGACGGTGAGCGAGGTGCCGTCGAGCGCGACCGAACCCTTCGGCGCGATGAATTTCGCGAGCTCGCGCGGCGCTTCGAGCGTGAAGCGCACGGCGTCGCCCTCGTCCTTGCGCTCGATAATCTCGGCCGTGCCGTCGACATGGCCGGAGACGATGTGGCCGCCGAGCTCGTCGCCGATCCTCAGCGCCCGTTCCAGATTGATCCTGGTGCCGGATTTCCAGCCCATCGCGGTCGTCAACCTGAGCGCTTCTTCCCAGGCCTCGACCTCGAACCAGCACGCGTTGGAGCCGCCTTCCGGCAGCGCCGTCACCGTCAGGCAGACGCCGGCGCAAGAGATCGAGGCGCCGATGGCGATGCCTTCCGGGTCATAGGCGGTGTCGATGCGCAGTCCGACCCCTTCCCTGAGCGGCTTCACGGCAGCGACGGTGCCGACATCGGTAACAATTCCGGTAAACATCAAATATCTCTGTCTTTCAGGTTGACCATGATCTGGTCCAAAAACCGGTTCCCACTTTTTGGGATCATGGTCTTACCCACTCGGCGTAGCTGTCCTCGCCGAAGCGCATCTCGCGCAACTTGCGAAACCCTGCCGGGATATGGTCGGCGTCGATGGGCGATGCAATGCCCTCTTCGCCGATCGCGTCCGGCCCGCCGAACAGCACGATGCGGTCGACCAGCCCTTCGTCGAGGAAAGCCTTGGCCACCTTCGCGCCGCCTTCGACCAGCACGCTCGCCATGCCGAGCGCGGCCAGATCCTCTAACAATTCGGGCAAGGCCACCTCACCGCCATAGGTTTCCGTGCCGATGAAGTGCACGCCTGCGCGTTCGAGCGTGGCGCGCCGCTGCGGATCGGCCTCGAGGCAAGCGGCGATGTAAAGCGGCACGCGGTCGACGCCTGAGACCAGCTTCGACGCCTCAGGCAGCCTGATCTGGCGATCGAGGATGATGCGCGCCGGCGAGCGGTTCTCCAGCCCAGGCAGCCGCACGGTCAGCGCCGGGTCGTCCTCCAGCGCGGTGCCGATGCCGATCAGGATGGCGTCGGCTTCGGCGCGCATCAGATAGACTTCGCGACGCGCGATATCGCCGGTGATCGCGACCTGTCCCTCGCCTTCGATGCCGATCTTGCCGTCGCTGGAAAGCGCAAGCTTCAGGATCACTTCCGGGCGTTTCTTGAGAGATCGAATCAGGTAACCGGCCATCTGCTCCGAGGCCTCGGCTGCCAGCACCTTCTCCACCGCCTCGATGCCGGCGGCGCGCAGGATGGCATAACCCTGGCCGGAAACACGCGGATCGGGATCGCTCGCCGCACCGACGACGCGGGCTATGCCGGCATTGACCAGCGCGTTGGCGCAAGGCGGCGTGCGGCCGTGATGGGCGCAGGGCTCCAATGTAACGTAGGCCGTAGCACCACGCGCGAGCTCGCCGGCCTCGGCCAGCGCCTCGGTCTCGGCATGCGGCCTGCCGCCAACCGCGGTGACGCCGGTGCCGAGGATCATCGGCCCGTCGCCATCGTCGCGCACGATGATCGTGCCGACGGATGGGTTGGTCGAGGTGCGGCCGGCGTTCTTCCGCGACAATCTCAGCGCCGCCGCCATGAAGCGCCTATCGAGAGCCTCCTGCTCGGCTCGACTCACCTGTGGCCCTGCCATGCTCAGCCGGCGTCCTCTTCGCCCTTGTCCTCGTCGCCCTTGAGCTCGCCGAGCAGTTCGTGGAAATCCTTGGCCTCGCGGAAATTGCGATAGACGGAGGCGAAGCGGACATAGGCGACGTCGTCGAGCGACTTCAGCGCCTCCATGACCAGCCGGCCGACCTCGCCCGACGCCACTTCCGTCTCGCCGGAGCTCTCAAGCTGGCGCACGATGCCGGTCACCGCGCGGTCGATGCGCTCGGGATCGACATTGCGCTTGCGCACCGCGATCTCGACCGAACGCAGGAGCTTGTCGCGGTCGAACGGTACCTTGCGGCCGGATTTCTTGACCACGACGAGGTCGCGGAGCTGAACGCGCTCGAAGGTGGTGAAACGGCCGCCGCAATCGGGGCAGACGCGCCGCCGGCGGATCGCCGCGCCATCCTCGGCGGGACGCGAATCCTTCACCTGCGTATCTTCGGACTGGCAGTAGGGACAGCGCATGGAGAGCCTTCGGTTGGCGATTCTTGGTGAGCGGAAGGCTTAGAGCTTTTTGCCGGAATGGCAAATGACGGCCGGCCTTCGTGCCTCAGAGATAGCGAGGCGCGAGGAAGATTGCCAGCGCCGCCGCCAGCCAGACCGCGATGCCGCCGAGAACGGCCAGCCGATAGTCGACCCGTTCGATGAACAGCCAGCAGGCGCCAAGGAAGGCGAGATAGGCCGGGATCGTCCTGAAACCGGCAAGGCAGGCCTCGCGAAAGCCTGTCGAGTTGCCCTTGGCGCCGACGGCGAGCAGCGCGATGACGGCGAAGGTCGGCGCCAGCGGCAGGATGCCGGGCAGGACGTTGCCGCGCTTCGAGGCCCAGACGATCAGCGCCGTGACGAGGCCGCCGACGACGCCTTTCCAGAGAATGTCCATGGCGCGGCTCCTTGCTGCCTGTCAGGGCGCGACGTCGTTGGTCGCGAAGCCGCAGGATGCGCCAAGGCTGCGGTAGGCCTTGGTGAAACCGTCCATCGATATGCTGGCAACCGGCTTGTTGGCGAAGACGACATCGATCGCGGCCGCGCGCCGCATGGCGCGCAACAGGGCAAGCGCGACCTCCTTCTTGTTGTCCAGCATCCACTGGTCGCCGATATCGGCACTGACAGTCGCCTTGACCTTGCCCTTGTCGTCACCGAACACGGCGGGAATGTTCTCGCCGGCCGGCAGGTCCTTGTTCCGCAGCGCGATGACCAGGCTCGGATAGCCGTCGGGCGGCAGGGCGTCGCCGTTCGAGATGGCGAGCGTCAGCGTGCCGCCGGTGCCGTTCTGGTCGAGGAACGCCGTCGAGGCGGCGCAGGTCCTGCGCACGTCCTCACCGGTGTTGACTTCATCGATGATGGTGGACCACCTGCCGAAGGTTTCGGTCTTGGGAGATGCAGGCGGGGGAGATGTAGGCGCAGGCGATGCGGCCGGAGCCGTCTCGGCCTTCGGCGCCGTCGTCGTGGTCTGCGCCTGGGCGGCGCCGGTCAACGGCGAGGCCGCCAGAAGCGCCGCAAGAGCGCCGAGACAAAGAATTCGCGTCATCAATAAGGCTCCTGTCCGGACGCCGCCCCAGCCGGAGCGGCGCTTCTCGTCGTGGCCAATAAGAATGACGCGAGGCTTCAGGTCAACCGAGATCGGGATAGAGAGGGAAGCGATCGGTGAGCGCCACGACCTTGGCCTTCACCGCCGCCTCGACGGCCGCGTTGCCCTCGTCGGAATTCGCCACCTTCAGCCCGTCCAGCACCTCGGCGATCAGCTTGCCGATCTCGCGGAACTCGGCTTGGCCGAAGCCGCGCGTCGTGCCGGCAGGCGTGCCCAGACGTACGCCGGAGGTGACGAAGGGCTTCTCCGGATCGAACGGGATGCCGTTCTTGTTGCAGGTGATGTTGGCGCGGCCGAGTGCCGCCTCGGCGCGCTTGCCGGTGGCATTCTTGGGGCGCAGATCGACGAGCATCAAATGGTTGTCGGTGCCGCCGGAGACGATGTCGAGACCGGTTTCCTTGAGGCTCGAGGCCAGCGCCTTGGCGTTGGCGGCGACGCTTTCGGCGTAGTGCTTGAAGCTCGGCTTCAGCGCCTCGCCCAGCGCGACTGCCTTGGCGGCGATGACATGCATCAGCGGGCCGCCCTGCAGGCCTGGAAAGACCGCCGAATTCATCTTCTTGGCGATCTCCTCGTCGTTGCACAGGATCATGCCGCCACGCGGGCCGCGCAGCGACTTGTGGGTGGTCGTCGTCACGACATGGGCGTAGGGCAGCGGCGACGGGTGCACGCCGCCGGCGACCAGGCCGGCGATATGGGCCATGTCGACCATCAGATAGGCGCCGATCGAATCGGCGATCTCGCGGAAGCGCTTCCAGTCCCAGATACGCGAATAGGCGGTGCCGCCGGCCAGGATCAGCTTGGGCTTGGTCTCATGCGCTGTCTTCTCGATCTGATCCATATCGAGCAGGTGGTCGTCCTTGCGCACGCCGTAGGATACGACCTTGAACCACTTGCCGCTCATGTTGACCGGAGAACCATGGGTCAGGTGGCCGCCGGAATTGAGGTCGAGGCCCATGAAGGTGTCGCCAGGCTGCAGCAGCGCCAGGAACACCGCCTGGTTCATCTGGCTGCCGGAATTCGGCTGAACGTTGGCGAAGTTGCAGCCGAACAGCTTTTTCGCGCGCTCGATCGCCAGCTCCTCGGCGACGTCGACGAACTGGCAGCCGCCATAATAGCGCTTGCCCGGATAGCCCTCGGCATATTTGTTGGTCATGATCGAGCCCTGCGCCTCGAGGACGGCGCGCGAGACGATGTTTTCGGAAGCGATCAGCTCGATCTCATGGCGCTGGCGGCCGAGCTCGTTGCGGATGGCGCCGAAAATCTCCGGATCGGCGTCGGCCAGCGTGGTCTCGAAGAAGGATTCGAACTTGTTCGACGCTGCCGCTGCTGTTGCCATGGCCTGAAATCCTCCGGTTCGGGGCAATTTGTTCATGCATATCGTTGCCCCAAAACCGCTGCGCACTTCTGGGCGACATGCATTGCCGCGCCATTAACACAGTTGTTTTCGCCTCGCCACGTTTGCGCCGCGAAATTTGCTGGCCGGATTGCGCCAAGGAGGACGGCGTGAGCGCTATTTCCGCTCCCGCCGGCTTTTCAGCAAGGCTTCGGTGAGCGTGATCTCGGCAAGCAGCGCCCGCATCGTATGGTCGTTGATCTCCCGGCTGCGGAACATGGCGCGCACGGCGCCTCGCTCGGCCTCGATGCCGGCGTGCCTGAATTCCAGTTCCAGACGCCCGGCCTCGCGGGCTTCGGCGCGCGCCTCTTCGGCCTCATCGGAGGCGGCGATGCGGCGGCGGTAGCCGGCGACGATGCTGTCGGCGACCGCGAGCCTGGCCTCGGCGGCCTCGCCCTCGCCTCCCTCGTTGGCGATGCTCTCGATTCTGGCGATTGCCGCGTTGGCGGCGCCGCCAAGACGCTGCAGTTGCTCAACCGCATCGGCGGCGTGCCCTCCGAGGCGCAGGTGCTGGTGATGATCCTGATGCCCTTCATCGCCTATCTCATCGCTGAGCACGTCTCGGCGCGCATGCAGGCCATGTCGCTGTGGACGACGCTGTCCTTCATCTTCAACGGCGCGCTCTTCATCCTGCTTGGCCTGCAGCTTCCGGACATCGTCCGCAAACGCCGAGATAGCGGAAAAGCCCGGAGCCGCCGGTGAGCAGGCCGGCGGTGACCGCCGCCAGGATGCCGGAGGCCTCGGCGCTGCGCGGGCCGATCCTCGACCTTGCCGTCGGGCTGGTCTTCTTCACCATCGTCGGCTTCGGCTATGCCTTGCACTGGCTGGTGCCGAGCATCCCGCTGGTTGTTGCCTTCGCGCTCGCCGCCGTTCTGTCGCCGACCGATGCGGTCGCCGTGTCCTCCATCGTCGACAGGAACGTGGTTCCGGCGCGGCTGATGCACATTCTGGAGGGCGAGTCGCTGCTCAACGACGCGTCCGGCCTCGTCATGTTCCGCTTCGCCGTGGCAGCGGCGCTGACCGGCAGCTTCTCGCTGGCCGTGCCGCCGGAGCTTTCCAGCAGGCATTGGCTGATCGAGCCCGTGGCCACGGTGCTGATCCTGACGCTTTGCCTGATCGGCCTGCGGTTCCTGTGGATCTGGGTCGGCGACATCGCGCAGCGCCGCGCACGCCGGCGACGGAACCGGCGAGCCGCACGCGCAGCCCGAACGGCTCGGCCCTATGCTTGCCGAAGCGCGCCGCGACGCGCCATCACGCTGGCCGGCATCCTGTCGCTGCCGCTCGCCATGGCCGACGGTTCGCCCTTTCCCGCGCGCGACGTCGTCATCTTCCTCGCCGCCGGCGTCATCATTTGTTCGCTCACGATCGCCAGCCTCGCCTTGCCGAAGATCGCGCGTGGGCTGGTCGAGCCGGGCGAGGATCCGGGCGCCGCCGAGGAACGCCGGGCGCGCGTCGGCGCCGCCGGCATCCTGGCCGGCGTGGCGGCGCTGATCGTCGACCGCATAGAGGAAAGTCAGGGATGCGGCGCCAGAAGCTCGCGCTTGGGCGCGGCCACGGCATCGCCGAACAGGAGCGGCGGGATGAACACCAGGAGGAACAGCTCCGGGTCGATCTCGACATGCAGGCCGCGCGCCGGCCAGGCAAGGGCCGCACCGATGGCGATCTGCAGCACCGGCAGCGGCAGGCGCACCAGCCGAACCAACGCGCCGGAAAGCGCGACGAACACGAGCACGACCAGGATGAAGACGGCGACATGCATGGCGGCGATTCCGAATATGCCCGACCATGCGCAAAGCAGGCCCTGCCGTCCAGTCGCGACGAAGACTAGCTGACGGAAGGTGGAAAGCAAAAAGGCCGCCCTACAGGCGGCCTTTTCTGGAAATATATCAATTGCTTATAGCGAAGACGTGATCTGCAGCGCGTCGTTGCCGTCGAGACCGTAAATGTCGTCGCGGAACTGCACGACGCCTGGTCCCGTCGACCAGGCCGACAGGTAGAGGAAGTGTACCGGCACCGGATTGGTCACTTGAACCGGGGTGTTCTCGCCGGTCTTGATCGTCGCCTCGAAATGCTGGCGGTCCCAGCCGGGCGTGTCGCGCAGAATCCAGGTGACGAGGTCGCGCACGTTCTGGACGCGCACGCAGCCCGAGGAATCGAAGCGCATCAGCTTGCCGAACAGGCTCTGCTGCGGCGTGTCGTGCATATAGACGCCATCCGGGCTGGGGAAATTGATCTTGACCGAGGCCATGGCGTTGCCGGCGCCCGGATCCTGGCGGAAGCGGTACTTCTCGGCGTCGTCCGTCGACCAGTCGACCGTCATTGGATCGACCTCGCTGCCATCCGGCGCGAACAGGCGGATGTGGCTGTCCTTGAGGTAGTTGGGATCCTTGCGCATCAGCGGAATGATATCCTTGCGCACGATCGAAACCGGGGCATTCCAGTAGGGATTGACGATGATCTCGTTGATCTTGGAATTCACGATCGGCGTCTGGCGGTCGATCTTGCCGACGATCGCGGTGTGGCGCAGCACGACGCGGTCGTTCTCGACTGCCTCGATCTGGGCCGCCGGAATGTCGACCAGCACGTAACGGTTGCCCAGCGTGCCTGCCTTTTCGCGCAGACGCTGCAGGTTGGTCTGCAGCTGGCCAAGCCGGATCTGCGCCGAAACATTCATCGCGGTGTAGGTGTATTTGCCCATGGCGCCGTCGGCCGGCAGGCCGTGGCGAAGCTGGAAGCGCTTGACGGCGGCGTCGACGTAGGAATCGAACGAGGTCGAGATGCCGGCGCTCTGCGACAGATCGCCCGAGATCATCAGCCGCTTGCGCAGCGGCACCACATCCGGATCCTCGACGCCGAGCTGCAGCTTCTTGGTCGCGGGCACCTGCTCCCAGCCACCCTGGCCGGCGATGGTCTGGTACTGCGCCACGGCCTGCTCGGTGAAGGCGACGGTCTGCAGGCTGAAGATCGGCAGCGTCGAGGCCACCTTGCCGCCCTCGCTGGCGCGGGCGTCGAACTGGTCGTCCCAATTGCCGCGGGCCGAAGATTTCAGGATGTCCCCGATCACGTCCTGCGCGCTGGCGCTGTTGGCAACCATGGCCGCGGCAAGCGCGGAGGCTCCGGAAAGGAAGAAACGGCGGCTGGTTCTCATGGACGTTCTCTAAGTAATCTGGTCACTGCTGCGTTGATCGTCGGGCGATCCCGCCCGCACTTTATGGTTGGCAATCTTAACAATTAGCCAACCATAGCCGGTGTCACTTCAGCGTGAAACACGCGGCGTGACGCAACTTCCGGATGAAGGCAAGCCTGCGGCCGCAGCATCATCCGCATTCTCGCTTTCACTGCGATTATGGCGGCAACGTGGCCTTGGCCCGCGATTTGCTTCCGGCGAGGCGATGAAAGGAAGGGACCGGTGCTTTTTTGGCACCCATGGGACAATCCAAGCATCTGACCTGAAGCGGCCCTCGTCCCAATCTCAACAGCAGCGCGCCCGACTACGCCCTGCGTAGCGATGGGCGTTGCAGGGAGCGTTGCCCTTCAGGGCGAAGTATCGACCTTCGGAGCCTGAGCTGGCCGCGCCTTCAATTCCGAACATCGCTGCAACACCTCTTGTCGAGGATAACGCATGACCTTGTTGTCGTGCAGCTTGAGCAGCAGCTCGCGTCTCGTTTCCGTGGTTTCACCGTCCGAACAGGTCATGTCCAGAACGATCGCATCGAGGCCCTTGATCTTCTGAACCCTCTCCAGCGAGCAGCCGACTTCCCACATCTCCACCGCCTTGTCGGTGAATGTCACGATCGTATCGTTGTTGTCGCATGGGGCGCTGCCTTCGGCGGCGAAAGAATCCTTCCACCACTCCTCGGCGGAAGCCGCGGTCGAAATCAACAGAAGCACCGCGGCAACCCAGCAGATCTTTGAACGGTTTTTCAGGTCCATGTTCGCTCCCTCGCCAGGAAGCGACATTAGGCAGTGCTGCAGCGAAAGCAAACAGGGCAGACGCCCTGCCGATGGGCGCGGCGCATCCGGAAGGTCCCTTTGCATCGCGAAAGGGAAAAGGAACCGGCGCCTTTCGACACCGGTCCCCGACTGTATCCCCTGCCCGCGCTTCTGCGGCAAGGCTTCTATCCCTCGGCGTGGATGCGCACTTACATCCGGTAGGCGATCGTGTCGTTCCAGAAGCGGTCCAGCCGCTGCAGCGCGCGGTTCATCTGCTTGAACTCGTCGGTGTTGATGCCGCCGACCTGCTCGATCGAGCCGACATGGCGCTCGTAGAGGCCGGCGACCACCTCAGCCACCTCGTTGCCCTTCGGAGTCAACGAGACGCGGACCGAACGACGGTCGATGCGCGAGCGCTGGTGGTTGATGAAGCCGAGGTCGACCAGCTTCTTCAGGTTGTAGGAGACATTCGAGCCGAGATAGTAGCCACGCGAGCGCAGTTCGCCGGCGGTCAGCTCCGAATTGCCGATGTTGAAGAGCAGCAGCGCCTGGATGGCGTTGATGTCGGAACGGCCGTTGCGGTCGAACTCATCCTTGATTACGTCAAGCAGGCGGCGGTGCAGGCGCTCCACCAGCTGCAGCGATTCCATGTAAAGCGAACGGATCGCCTCGCGGCGGTCGTCGGATACGGTGGCGGTCTTCGCCGCCGGACGCGAATTGATCATTGTCTTTGCCTCTCGTTTGTCGCCCGGTGATTTTTTTGTTTTTCACCTTGATCGCGACACTATCGAATACTCATAAAATTCGACTTAAACGCCAAGGCTAACAAGAGCTTACCGGTAAGAGGTTTCGAAAGAGGCTTAACGAACGGTCACCCCAGCAAGGACAATTAACCTAAAGATTTAGCCACCGGTTTCGGACGGGAATCGGCATGCCGGGATCGGGCCGCGGCGACGGGCGATCTACCGCCGGGCCCGCAGCTTCTGCAGCCAGATCGCAACCCGGAAGATAATGTAGAGCACCGCCACCGTGGCGTGCGAGGCGATGATCAGCGGCCGATGGCCGAACAGATCGGGAAAGCCGGCATACATGACGATCTCGGTCGCCGCGCAGATGAACCAGATCACCGGCCCCCAGGAGGCCAGCATCCACAGGCCCGCGGCGGCGAAGGGAAAGAACACGGCGAGCATCACCGCCGCCACCTGCCAATGCACCGGCATCAGGTCGAAGCGCCAGAGCGCGCCCGGGTAGAAGCCGATCAGCCGGATCCAGTAGAGGATGCCAAACAGCAGGCAGTAGCCGGCGATGACGCGCTGGAACCAGGCGAAAATGATCTCGGTTGTCGAGGGCTGCAGCACGACGCGCCTGGAGGTGACTTCGCTCACAGGTCGAGCTCCCGCTCGCCGAGGGGCGCGAAATAGGCATCGACATCGGCGAAGCTCACCGCGTCGAGACTGGCCGGGCGCCAGCGCGGAGTCGAGCCCTTGTCGATGATGGCGGCGCGGATGCCTTCGTAGAAGTCGTGACCGGCCAGCATGCGGTTGAGGATGCGGAACTCCATCTTCATGCACGCGTCCATCGACATGGTCAGCCCGGCGCTGATCTGGCGCCAGGCCACGTGCAGGCTGGTCGGCGAGCGCGTCCTGATCGTCGCGAGCGTCGTTGCGGCAAACTCGTCGGAGGTTGCGGCCCGATCGAGGCTGGCGATGATATCGGACAAAGACGGTTGCGCGAAATGGCGGGCGATCGCTTCCAGCACCAACCGGTCCGTCTCACGCCTTGCCGGGACGAAAAAGCTGCGCAGCACCGATTCCGGGTCGCCGGTGGCGCAGAGCCGGTCGAGGAAGCCGGCCTGGTCCTCGGCCTTGATGGTGTGGGTGGCAAGCCCCGACCACAGCGCGTCGCCG
>NZ_RZOT01000979.1:0-689 GCF_003999085.1 Mesorhizobium sp. M4A.F.Ca.ET.090.04.2.1 | reverse complement strand
GGGGAATAGCAGCCGCGGGCATTCGATGAACAGGATCGGCAGCATGTGCTCCTGCGGGAAGCCGCTGATGGCGAAGACGCCGCCATAGACCAGCTCGACGTTGAACAGCACTTCCTGGTCGAAGGAGGCCTTGGCGTTCAGCGTCAGGTTGACGTCGAACTGCTTGTCCGACAGCGGATTGGCGTTGACGTTGACATTGATGGCGATGCCGGGAGCCTTGTCGCGGCCGCGCAGCGAATTCGGCGCGCCGGGGCTCTCGAAGGACAGATCCTTCACATACTGGGCGAGCACGTTGAGTGTCGGCTGCGCGTTGCCGTTGCCGTTGGCGGCGCCGGTCGGCGCGTCGTCTTTGCTGGCCATGAGCCTTTGTCCTTTTGCCTGGGCAGCCTTGCTGACCGGATTGAAACCGGGCGTTCGCTACCATGGTCGGCATGACAAGACAAGGTTTGCCGCCTCAGCGCGGGATCACAGTTGTTGCCTATCTCTGTCGCAGATTCCTGCCGGCGAACCTTGAGACACTTGACCGGAAATTGCCTAGTCGTCCTTGAGGCGGCGCCAGGGCGAATTGTGGTCGGGCCCGCGCGTATAACCGTCGGCGCGCGAATAGTCGCTGTCGTCGAGATCGATTGTCTTGCCGCGCGGCCGCGCCTGGAAGCCGGCGCTGAAGCTGGTCGCCAGCACTATGCGGC
>NZ_RZOT01000978.1:0-692 GCF_003999085.1 Mesorhizobium sp. M4A.F.Ca.ET.090.04.2.1 | reverse complement strand
GCCTTGGAGAGGTCGGCGCTCACCGGCTTCGACCAGAAGCGCGGGCTCATCTTCACCGTGCCGTAGAGCATCTCCGGCAGCCTGACATCGATGCCGAAGATCGGCGCGCCGGTGACCTTGGCCAGCATGTCGACGCGCTTTTGCGGCTTGCCGAGCAGCTTCCAGTCGGCCTTGTCCTTGAGCCTGACCTCGGCCGGCGGCGGCATGGCGCTGGCTGAGGCGGCGACTTCACCATAGGTGACCGATTTGCCCGACGCCTTATGCAGGACCGCGCCGTTGGCGGTTTCCAGTTCGCCGGCGGAAACGCCGAGCTTCTGCGCCGCCGCCGAGATCAGCATCTGCCTGGCGGCCGCGCCCGCCTGCCGCATCTTGTCGAACCCGTCGCGCATCGAGGACGAGCCGCCGGTGCCCTGCAGGGCGAGCAGCTTTCCGACGACGCCGAGTCCGGATCGCACCGCTTCCGCCGTCATGCTCTCGTCGAAGAAGGGGAACGGACCGCCCTCCTGGAGTATCGCCGCGTTGTAATAGGCATAGGAAGCCGGGCCGTGCTCGACCTTGACCTGATCGAGGCCGACGTCGAGTTCCTCGGCGACCATGGCGGCAAGCGTCGTCGACACGCCTTGCCCCATCTCGGCGCGCGGCGCGACGATGGTGATGGTGTTGTCGGCGCCGATCTTCACATAGGGATTGAA
>NZ_RZOT01000977.1:0-693 GCF_003999085.1 Mesorhizobium sp. M4A.F.Ca.ET.090.04.2.1 | reverse complement strand
GCATCGACGATGCCGAAGAGTCGCTGGCTGCCGCAGTGCCTGTCGAGCCTGTATATGCCGTCGAAGGCGATGCCACAGACCTTGCCGCGCAGGAAGCCTTCGAAGATGATGTCGAGCATGCGCTGACCGAAGAGGTTGAAGAGCCGGCTGCCGAATTCGCCGCCTTTGCGGACGAGCCGATCGCGCCTGCGGTCTTCGAGCTTGATATCGAAGATGCGCCGGCCGGAGAGGTTGAAGAACCTGCTGCCGAGATCGCCGCCGCTGCGGCCGAACCGATCACGCCCGCGGCCGTTGCGGTCGAGCCATCGGAACCTGCGACCGCCGCCAATGAGCGAAGCCTCGAGGATGAGCTTAACGCGCTGCTCGGCGCGATGAGCGCGCGGCCGATGCCCGTCGCTAGGGAACCCGAACCTATCCGTCAGCCGGTGGCGGAGAAGCCCGCGGATCAGCAGACCGTCGATGACCTCGATTGGGATCTCGACGGCCACGAGGACGCCCAGCCGCAGCAGGATGAGGCGGCCAAATCGGCCGAAGCCGATTCCGGCGATCTTCCGGGGGGTGAACTCGAAGGCCTGGATCTTTCTGCCAAGAATGCAACGGCCTCCGCCGACATTGACTTCGACGATGACGCATTTGATGCCGCCTTTGCCAAGGGCATTGAGGGCGATCGGGAGCCTGGCCATTCCGTGGCAC
>NZ_RZOT01000976.1:0-694 GCF_003999085.1 Mesorhizobium sp. M4A.F.Ca.ET.090.04.2.1 | reverse complement strand
GCTCTGGCCTCGCTCTTCCGAAAAACGGTTTCCGCCTGTGAATCATGCATGCGTCATTTTCTTGTCCGGAAGCGACATTGGTCTTGCATGGTTGTCAAAATCGACATAAACATATGTTTATATCTTTTTCAAAGAGAAACACTCATGCATGTTTCGCTCGACACGATGGTGGACACCCTCAAGGCAGCTGCCGAATCCAGCCGGCTGCGCATCCTCGCGCTCCTGTCGCGCGGCGACCTGACCGTTTCCGATCTTACCGAAATTCTCGGCCAGTCGCAGCCGCGCGTGTCGCGCCATCTGAAGCTGCTGCTGGATGCGGGACTGATCGGGCGCTACCAGGAGGGGTCGTGGGCCTTCTTCCGCTTGTCTGATACGGATGCCGCGCGCGATTTCGTGCTGAGGCTGGTTTCCGGCATCCGCGGCGCCGATCCGCAGGTCGAGCGGGACCTCGAGCGGCTGGCGGCGGTCAAGCGCAAGCGGCAGGACCGCGCCGCCGAATATTTCTCCGAGAATGCCGCGAGTTGGGATCACATCCGCTCGCTGCATGTGCCGGACCGCGCCGTCGAGGCAGCGCTGCTCAAGCTCGTCGGCAAGCGGCCGTTCCTGTCGATGCTCGACCTCGGCACCGGAACCGGCCGGCTGCTCGAGATATTTTCGCCGCTCTACCGGCGCGGTCCGGCACATGCAGCGAGCG
>NZ_RZOT01000975.1:0-699 GCF_003999085.1 Mesorhizobium sp. M4A.F.Ca.ET.090.04.2.1 | reverse complement strand
GCACAACCTGCCCTGGCCGCGGTTCCTCCTGCTCAGGATTCGGCAGTCCTGGACCCATCCGTGGTGGCGACGCCCCCCGACAAGGGCGTTCCGGCAAAATATGCCGCATTCTCCGGCATATGGGCCGGACGGCTGGACGGGATGTATGAAGGCAAGCTGGCCGTGCTCACGATTGCTCCTCGCGGGCAGGTGACGGTCACCTATGCGTGGGGAGTTCTGGCCGACAACAAGCCGGGCGTCGCCGATGGCGCCGGGAAGATTTCAGGCAACACATTGAAGCTTGCGCGCCTGCCGAACGGCGCGGACGCCACCTTCATCATGCAGCCCGACGGGACGCTGGCCGCCACCTATACGCTTGCCGGCCAAACCTACACGGGCGCGTTCGCCAGGCAGTAATTCAGCAAATCTCTCTGCGCTGGACGGCCTGTCGAAGGGGCCTCAAGCATCGCGGACCGGTTTTGCAGCTGCCAATCCGCCTGTCGAGACGCGCCCTTTGGCGGCGCTGTCCGCGCCCGGTCCGAATCGGCTATGCCTCTCGCATGCAGGAAACGTCCCTATACGTCCCGGTGAAGCGGTTTCTCGAGAGCCTGGACTTTACCGTCAAGGGCGAAGTCGGCGGCTGCGACGTGGTCGGGCTGCGCGATGGCGAGCCGCCCGTGGTGGTCATCTGCGAACTGAAACTGCAGTTCAATCTGGAAC
>NZ_RZOT01000974.1:0-706 GCF_003999085.1 Mesorhizobium sp. M4A.F.Ca.ET.090.04.2.1 | reverse complement strand
CTCTCCTGTCGCGCCGCCCGAGCCTCGAGAGCGGCGATGGCGCGAATCATATCACGCCCGGCGCCGCGCTTTAATCAGGAACGCTTCATCGGGCTGCGCGGCTCGCCCTCGCGCCAGCTGCCGTCGGCCCACATATGGTCGAGGGCCTCGCGGTAGTTTGGCAAGGCAAAGTGATAGCCCGCCGCCTTGATCGCGGCGTTGGAGACGCGCTTGTTCTCGCCATAGAAGGAGCGCGCCATCGGCGAAAGCTCGGCGGTCTCGAAGGCAATTTCCGGTGGCGGATCGACGCCCATCAACCCAGCGGCATAGGCGACGACATCCTGCGGCGGCGCCGGCTCGTCGTCGGTGACGTTGAAGATGCCGCCGAGATTCTTCCCGGCCAGATGCCAGAGCGCGCCGGCGATGTCATCGCAATGGATGCGGTTGAACACCTGGCCGGGCTTGACCAGCCGCCGCGCGGTGCCATCAGCCAGATTGACCAGCGCGTTGCGGCCCGGACCGTAGATGCCGGACAGGCGCAGGATCGCCACTGGCCGGCCGGTCTCCTCGCCGAGCCGCAGCCAGGCCTGCTCGGCCGCCACCCGCATCACCGAGCGTTTCGACACCGGCCGGCATTCGGCCCGCTCGTCCACCCAGCCGCCGCCATGGTCGCCATAGACGCCGACGGTGGAGAGATAGGCGATCCATTGCAGCGCCGGCATGGCTG
>NZ_RZOT01000973.1:0-709 GCF_003999085.1 Mesorhizobium sp. M4A.F.Ca.ET.090.04.2.1 | reverse complement strand
CGCCGCTGCGGTCCCCGACCCCGCAATCGATCCGGCGCTGGGCAGCGTTGAAACGGCGCTTGCCAAGCTCTCGACGGGCGCGGCCTATCTCGGTGCCGCCAAGTCGCGCATCGACACCCAGAAGAGCTTCCTGTCGAACCTCTCGGACTCGATCGACAAGGGCGTTGGCGCCCTGGTCGACGCCGACATGAACAAGGAATCGACCCGCCTGCAGGCGCTGCAGGTGCAGCAGCAGCTCGGGATCCAGTCGCTGTCGATCGCCAACGGCAACTCGCAGTCGATCCTGGCCCTGTTCAAGAGCTGATATTCCGGCTGATCTTTCCATTGCATCGAAGGCCGCGCCGCAAGCGCGGCCTTTTGCCTTCCGCCTATCATCCTCGCACAAGCTTCGCGGTCTAGTGTTCCGACGGACAGTCATGCTGGGAGCCGTTGGAACGTGCCGGAACAGATCCAGAGCATCATCTCGAATCTCAGGGCATTTGGCGTCAAGCGCCTCGCCATGCTGGGCGGCATCGCGGTGCTCGTCATGACCGTCATCGGCGTGGCCTCGATCTATCTCAACCGTCCCGCCTACGAGACGCTCTATGTCGGGCTCGAGCGCTCCGACGTGAACCAGATCGGCCTGGTGCTGGGCGAGGCCGGCATCGGCTTCGATGTCGGCGCCGACGGCACCTCAGTGCTGGTGCCGGCCGGCACCACCGCGCAGGCT
>NZ_RZOT01000972.1:0-709 GCF_003999085.1 Mesorhizobium sp. M4A.F.Ca.ET.090.04.2.1 | reverse complement strand
CTGCAGGGCTACACCGGCAACGAATGCTCGGAGTGCCACAACTTCACCATGGTGCGGAACGGCACCTGCGAGAAGTGCGACACGTGTGGAAGCACGAGCGGGTGTAGTTGAGAAACTCCCAGCGATTAAAATTTTCTTCGACGCTAGCGAAGGCCTGGTGCAAGCCAGGCCTTTGGCTTTGCGCGACAATTCGCGATTTGATATCGTGTTGCTGATTTCCTAATTCATAAGAATTAGGTCAGAGATTCATGGAATCATGTAATCTGCGAATGCAGGCTGAAGGGAGATCACGATGTATGCGATCAAAAGTACGCACGTTGACCCGACAGAAGTCCAACGACTGGTAAAAGAAATCAGCGAACTGATAGCCAATGCCGATTCGCTTCTGTCCGCGCGGGAAGTGCAACAGAAGCTTGATTCTGAGGGATCACATGAGGCAATTGCAAAAGCGCTGCGCGTTGCCATTGAACGGGGCGATGTCGAGATTTTGGACAATATGAAATTGCAAGTGTCAAATCGGGGGGATTTGCCGATTGCCGAGGTGGCTCAATAACGCACGCACAAAAAGACGCCATCAGCTAGGAAAGCGAGATCAGCGGCAGCCGTTTCAGCGCGACCGCGACAGGGTGTTATATAGCTCGGCTTTTCGACGATTGAGTGGCGTGACGCAAATTGTGCGCGCGGGTGAAGTTGACATATTTCACAATAG
>NZ_RZOT01000971.1:0-726 GCF_003999085.1 Mesorhizobium sp. M4A.F.Ca.ET.090.04.2.1 | reverse complement strand
GCTACCAGGAGACCGAGAACGCCAACCTGCAGCAGGCCAAGGTGTCAATCGCGTCCGACACGGCGGGCCGCATCGTCAAGGTCGGCATCGCTGACAACCAACTCGTCAAGCAGGGTGACGTGCTGTTCGCCGTCGATCCCGAATCCTACCGGATCGCGCTCGCCCAGGCCGACGCGGCGGTCGCCACCGCGCGCCTCAATGTCGAGCAGTTGCGCGCCGCCTACAGCCAGGCGATGGCTCAGGAGAAGTCCGACACCAGCGAAGTCGCCTACGCGCAGTCGCAATATGACCGCGCCGCCGACCTTGCCCAGAAGGGCATCAACGCCAAATCGTCGCTGGACGAGGCGAAGAATGACCTCGACAAGGCCAGGCAGCAGCTCGCGGTAGCCGAGCAGGGCATCATCAGCGCCAAGGCGGCACTCGGCGGCAACCCGGATATCGAGACCGACAAGCACCCGACGGTGATGGCAGCGCTCGCCGCGCGCGACAAGGCCGCCTATGACCTGGCGCAGACCACGGTCACGGCGCCGGCGGATGGCGTCATCAGCCAGGCTTCCTCGTTCAAGCCCGGCCAATATGTCGCCGTCGGCACGCCACTGTTCACGCTGGTCGAGACCGGCGACACCTGGATCGACGCCAATTTCAAGGAGACCCAGCTTACCCACATGAAGCCGGGCCAGAAGGCGGAGATCATCGTCGACACCTATCCGGGCAAGACCTTCGAGG
>NZ_RZOT01000970.1:0-729 GCF_003999085.1 Mesorhizobium sp. M4A.F.Ca.ET.090.04.2.1 | reverse complement strand
CGACATAGGCCCGCGGCTTGAGGAAGCCGGGCTCGTGCCTGCCGGCATAGCCGATGCGCTCCAACTCCTTGCCCAGCACCGAGCCGTCGGTGCCGACCGAGGCCAGCGCCTCGTCAAGATCCCGGCCGCCGGCGAAGACCAGCGAGCCCATCATGTCAGGCGAAAACCGCACGCCCTCCTCGTTGGTGAAGGCCGCTACCACAAGCGGGCGCGCCGGCGTAAAGCCGGCCTCCTTCAAACTCTCGATCGCTTCGAGGCCGGCAAGGACGCCATAGCAGCCGTCATAGATGCCAGCGTCGATCACTGTGTCGATATGCGAGCCGAGCATGACCGACGGCTGGCCGGCATTGGCATCATCCTGCCAGATGCCGAAGATGTTGCCGATGCGGTCGACGGCGACTGCGAGCCCTGCGTCCTGCAGCCAGCTGACGAGGCGGTCGCGGCCGAGCTTGTCCATGTCGGAAGCGGCGACACGCACCAGCCTGCCCTGCGCATCGCGGCCAAGGCTGCCGAGCTCTTCGATGCGGCCAAGAAGACGGTCGGCGTTGATCGTCAGATTGCTCATGCCGGCTGCCTCGCCCGCGCAACCTCTTGCGGCGCCATCCCGACCAGGTCGGCATAGCGGCCGGGATCGGTCGCGCCTTCGGAGTTGATGATGAGCACGCGCGAATGGCTATCGAGGTGAAGCGCCGCCCGCATCTTGCTGTCACCGGCAGCGCGGATCAACCC
>NZ_RZOT01000096.1:0-13429 GCF_003999085.1 Mesorhizobium sp. M4A.F.Ca.ET.090.04.2.1 | reverse complement strand
GACCAAAGTAGCCATGGCGCGTTCGGCTCGCGCCCAGGAACCGCTTGATCCATCCAGTTCGGCAGCGCCTGCCAGTGCAAACGCGTCCGCCGCCTTCTGCAAATCATTGTGCAGATTGTTGACCCGGCTGGCGTCGATCGCAAGGAGGGAAAATCCAACGATCGCCGGTAGCATCACGCTGACGAGGATCAGCGCTATTCCCCTCTGATCGTGCCAGAACGCGCGAATACCTCGCAACATGGCCCTACCCCTTACCCCTTCACGCCAGGCCCCTCGAATGCCCGGCGCACCGCATCCTTCTGCTCAATTCGCTCCGTTGGTCACACCCGAAGTGCCGACATTGACCGTCATGTTCGTCGTCGGCGCCGGTGACGGCGGAACTCTGTAGCTTCTGATCACGCCAACGCCGCGCTCACCGTCGCCTTCGATTTTCGTGTTGTTCGAGGCCGGATTGTATGGGTCGACCGTCTGCAGAAGCGAATTGAATTTCTGCGTATCGCCGGCCGCCAGCGTCACCGTGTCGTAGTTGTTGAGATAGTCCGCGGCGCAACCTGTCAGCAGGCCGGTACACAGAACGACGAGCAAGAGCTTATTTCTTGACATAGAGCATCTTGTCCTTCGATTTCACATCCAGCATGTGGCCATAGGGGCCGGTGACGCCTTCGCCGTTTTCATACTGGCGGATCATGTCCTTGTTCACCTCGAGTTGGCCGAGGATGAAGAACTCCGGATCATTGGCCGGCCGCGTCTTGTCGAACGGCGTCGCCAATTGCTCGCCGGGCTTTGTCGGCCGTACGAGATGCGGCGTGACGATGACAACCAGCTCGGTTTCTTCCTTCTGGTTGCTTGAGTTGCGGAACAGCGCGCCGATGACCGGGACCTGGCCGAGCCATGGCACCTGGTTCTGCAGCTTGGTGGTCTTGCTGGAGAGAAGCCCGCCGACGGCGAAACTCTGGCCGTCGCGCAATTCGACCACGGTCGCGAGTTTGCGGTTGGTGAAGATCGGGTCGCCAGCAGTGGTAAAGCCGGTCAGGTCGCTCACTTCCGGCGCCAGCTTGATATGGATCTTGCTGTCATCCATGACGACAGGCGTGAATAGCAGATTGACGCCGAATTGCTTGTATTCGATCTGGATATTGCCATCAGTGCCGATGCTGCGGATGGGGACTTCGCCGCCTGCGTTGAAGCTGGCGGACTCACCCGACAAGGTGGTGAGGTTGGGTTCAGCCAGCGTGCGCACCACGCCCTTGGCCTCGAGCGCTTCGATGATCAGGTCGACCTTGATGTTGCTGTCGATGACGCGGGTAATTAGTGCCGCGAAGGGATTGGTGTTCGAGAGCAGGCCGCTAAGCAGGTTCCCGGGTCCCAGCACCACGTCGTCTTCGTCGACGGCCGCAATGCCCGTTCCCGTACGGCTCGTGCCGCTACCATTCGTGCTCCTGATCGAGACGCCGAGGTCGCGGCCGGCGTTGCGCTTGGCCTCCAGCACGCGCACTTCCAAATTCACCTGCTGGCTGTCGTCGATGGTCACGGAGTTGATAATTGCGTCGGGGCCATATTGCTGGGCGACGTCCACGATGGAGGCCAGGGTCGCTGCATCCTTGACATGACCGGCCAGCCTGATCTTGCCATTGATCGAGCCGATTTCGATGCGCGCGCGAGGCGCGACCTGGCGGATTGCCGCGGCCATGTCACTGACATCCTGACCGACCTCGACCTGGAGCGTGCCCAGCGAGCGCTTGTCTTCGGAAAACAGGTTGACGGTTGTGGTGCCGACACCCTTGCCGATGACATAGAGCGTCTTGTCGGTCATCGGCTGCGCGTCAGCAATCTTCTCGTCGCCCACGACAATATCGCCCAGGGTGGAGTTCACCTGGATCGTCACCGACTGCGATACCGGCACGAAGATACGATGGATAGTCGGGTTCGACACGTCGATGCGGCGGTCGGCGGCATGGGCCACGGGACTTAGCGACAGCAATGCGCAGGATAAGGCGAAAGCGGCGGCCGCCAGTGGTCTCCGGTACACACGCATCTACGCTAACCCCCCTGCCGGCTGATTCGGAGTGTCGATCCTAATGCGCCGGCGTCATTTTTGTCGCGGCACATCGTATGTTTCGAGTTTTATACCTCGAAATACACCGATTGTCGCCCGGGCCGGCGGTTCCGGCTGCACGTATTTGACCTCTTCCTTGACAATTTCCTTCACTTGCGGCGCAGATGCCACAGCCGGAGCCGGCTTGACCTTGCTCAGATCGTCGATTTTGTTGTCCACCCGTTCGACGGCTTTGGCCAGCCCGGCGAGCTTGTCGTCGGCGCGTTTGCGATCGGCCGCGGCCGCGGCGTCCGCCGCCGCCTGCTTGGCAAGTTCGGCCTGCCTGGCGGCGACATCGTCCGGCGTGTCGCCGGTCAGATCCGAAAGCGTGACACGCTCGGTCGTCTCGCCCTTGTTGGCCGCCGCCTGACGCAGCGCCAGCGACAACTGCCCAGCGCCGGCGGCGAGCGTCAGCTTCTGCGCGTCCTTGGTGCTGACTTCGACGGTCACGGCTTTCGCCACCGTCGGGTTCTCCTTGCTTTCGTCAGCAACCTGGTCGATGGCCAGCACCTTAATGCTCTGTAGCAGCACATCGACAAAACTCTTGTCTGCGCCGCCATCGGCGCGCACCGTGCGGGTCAACAATATATCGACGCGGTCGCCCGGGAAGACAAAGCCGGCGACGCCGAGCACGTCGTTGACCCTGATGGAAACGGCTTTCATGCCCTCGCCGAGCACCGCCGAAAGCGTGGCGCGCTGGCCGGGGCCGGTGATCTTGGTGGCGAGAACGGGCTCGTTGGCGCCGATCGCCTGCAATGCCTGCTTCGAACCTTCGCCGGCCAGGATCTCTTTGGTTGTCTTGAAAGCGCCGGCCGGGACCGCGCCTGCGGGCCAGGCGATTTCACGCAGCTTTTCGGCGGTTAGCGTGTCGCCGAACTTCAGCGCCACCGCTGCCACCACAACAGTGTCGCGCTTAACTCCGTCCGACTGCGCCAATGCGTTGCGCTGGTTCGCCAGCCAGATGTTGACAAGCACAACCGCCAGAACGCCGAACACGCCGGCGAGAACAATCATGATCAAAGTGTTGGCACGCATCAGCCCCAAGCCCCAAAAGCGGGAATTCGCCCGCCGCGATAAGGCTCAGGCCCGGATCGAAGTCCGGGCCTGAGGATTAAACAGACGATCAGCTGCCGGTGCCGGCGGCGGCGTCGCAGGTACCCGGACCAGTGTTCAGGTTGGTGCAGAGGCCGGTGAAACGGCCGGTGACCCAGGCACCGATCGCGAGAACCGCGAGAATGGCTGCTGCGGCGATGATGCCGACCAGGATGGAATATTCGACCATAGCAGCGCCGTTGTCGTCGTCGCGGAACTGCCGGGCCATCGTCATGAGCTTCTTCATGCCAATTTCTCCCTTTGGAGGTTGAACCCGACGAGACGAGCTAAGGATGAACCCCATACCCAAGCATCCCCCGTCGAGTTGATCTAAGTCCCGCCAAAAACCAGAGTCAAACGGGATTAACAGTTCCTTAACCTTCCAATACCTGATCGGGACTCAATTCAATTTCGACAAGGGATTGATTCGATTTGCTTTTTGAGCGCTTTTAACCATTCATTCACAATTTCGCCTCACCCATAGTGGTAGCCTAATCATATTAGGGTATGTGCATAAGCCTTTATATGTAAGGGCTTACCGGAGTCCGCGGCGGCGATTCGAACGTTGCAAGCCGAAACGTTTCGTGAGGTGGGAGTTGAGTTGTGCTCCTGGGTACACAGTCGCGAAATAAAACGATTTTTTTAGGGACTCGTCTTAACTATGTTGTAAGTATTCGATCCTCCCACCCGCGCCCCGCGCTTGTGCCTCTCGTGGTTAACCCTTAGTTTCCAACCTGAGGGAAACTTTTGGGAAAAGTTTGCGGGGGGCTAAAAATGCTAGGCCGCTTCATCAAGGGATCGAATGAGCCGCGGGCGCTCCAGCCGACGACCGCAGTGGCGGTTTCAAATGGGGCGACGGTCGTTCCGGTGACGGATGCTGAAACCCAGGGCAATGATTTTCTGACGCTCAAGGTTGAACTCCACCGCCATCTCATCGACCGCTTCAATTTGACCGCCCTTGAAAATGCGTCCAAGGACGAGATTCTCGATGAGATACGGCCGATCGTGCGCGAATTCGTCCGCGCTCGAAATATTCCGCTGAACGCGCGCGAGCTTGATCAGTTGACCAGCGACACGGCTGACGAAATGCTGGGGCTGGGGCCGATCGAGCCCTTGCTCAAGGACGATTCGATCGCCGACATTCTGATCAACACCCACAATCGCGTTTTCATCGAGCGGCGCGGCGTGCTCGAGGAAACCAAGATCCGCTTCCGCGACGAGGCGCATCTGCTGCGGGTCGTCAACAAGATCGTCTCGGCAATCGGCAGGCGCGTCGATGAATCCGCGCCGATGGTCGACGCCCGCCTCGACGACGGATCGCGCGTCAATATCGCGGTGCGGCCGATCTCAGTGGATGGTCCGCTCGTTTCGATTCGCAAATTCTCCAAGCATCCTTATTCGCTCGAGCGCCTGATCGCGTTCAACTCGATCCGCCCGCCGATGGTCGACATGCTGCGGATCGCAGTGCAGGCGCGCAAGTCGATCCTGGTTTCCGGTGGCACCGGCAGCGGTAAGACAACCTTGCTTAATGCGCTCTCGAGCTACATTCCTGCCGCCGAGCGCTTGATCACCATCGAGGATGCGGCGGAACTGCAACTGCAGCAGCCGCATGTCGGCCGGCTGGAGACGCGCCCGCCCAACGTCGAGGGCAAGGGCGAAGTTCGTCAGCGCGAGCTGGTGAAGAACGCCCTGCGCATGCGGCCCGATCGCATCATCGTCGGCGAGGTTCGCGGCGAGGAAGCCTTCGACATGCTGCAAGCGATGAACACTGGCCATGAAGGCTCCATGACCACCATCCATGCCAACACACCGCGAGATGCGCTATCCCGCCTGGAGCAGATGGTCGGCATGGCCGGCATGCCGATGACCCACGAATCCATCCGGGCGCAGATCGCTTCGGCGATCGACATCATTGTGCAGACGCAACGGCTTTCCGATGGCGGCAGGCGAGTGATATCGATTTCGGAATTGACAGGCATGGAAGGCAACGTCGTGCAGCTCCAGGAACTTTACCACTTTGTTCGCCGGGAAGTGACTGCGGAAGGCAAGATCATCGGTGATTTTCGCGCCACCGGGGTAAGGCCGCGTTTTGCCCAGGAGGCGGCGACGCTCGGCTTTCACTTTGAAAAGGACGCCTTCAATCCACAGGTTCCGCTCTGATGCCGACTGGCCAGACCCTGCTCTATTTCATCTATGTGCTCGCCGCCGCCTCGGTGATCCTTGCTGCCGAGTCGCTCTATCTGTCTTACGCCGGGCGGCGCGTCAGGGTCGGCACAATCAATCGACGGCTCAAGCTTTTGGCCGAGGAAGCGCCGGCCGAGCAGACCCTACAAGGCCTGTTGCGAGAACGTGGATTGACGGACTCGGGTGACTTTGTTTTCGGCTTCGTCACATTGAACCGGCTCTACACGCAATCCGGCATCACCGGCAATCCACTGGCTTTCGCTGCAATGTTCCTGCTTGCCGGGCTGGTTATCGCATTGATGCTGACACTACTTTTCGGTTTTTCAATCGTCACGGCGCTGATCACATTTTTGTTGGTGGGCCTCGTCCTGCCGCTGCTTGTGCTCAGGCGCGCCCGCAACAAGCGCATCCAGAAGTTCGCCAGGCAGCTCCCGGATGCGCTCGACATGATCGTGCGCTCGCTGCGCGCCGGCCATCCAGCACCGGTGGCGATCAGTCTTGTGGCCCGTGAGATGCCGGATCCGCTTGGCACCGAATTCGGCATCGTTGCGGACGAGATCACCTTCGGGCTCAGTCTGGAAAACGCCGTGCGGAAACTCTCCCAGCGCGTGGGATTTGAAGGCCTTCATCTGCTTTCGGTATCACTCTCCATCCAGTCCAAGACGGGCGGCAATCTAACCGAGATCCTGCACAATCTTTCAATGGTGCTGCGCGAGCGGCAGAAATTGCGCCTCAAGATCAGGGCGCTTTCATCCGAGGGGCGAATGTCGGCGTGGATCATCTCCTTTTTCCCCGTCGTCATGTTCTTGATCCTACAGATCGCCGCCCCATCCTATTACGGCACTGTCTGGAACAATCCGGTCATCCTGCCTGTGTTTGTGCTTTTTGGAGCCTGGGCACTGCTGGGCGACTTCATCATGTACCGCATGGTCAACTTCGACTTCTGACAGGAGCGAGCCATTAGCCTGTTTTCGAATACGCAGGACATAAGCTTCCTGGTTTCCCTAGCTGTCTTCCTGGCGGCGGTGGCATTGTTCCTGTTCGGCGCCCTTGTCTTTTTGCCGGCGTTGCAGACGCGAAAGCTGGTCGCGCAAAGTCTGATGGCGGAGGGAATTGCCGACCGTCGTTCGCTTGCCGGGCAGGAACATCTGGCCAAGATCGCGGCGCAGAAGCCGATCGACGCCTATTTCCGCACGGTTGAGAAGGAGCGCGGCGAGCCGAATGCCCTTGAGGCGAAGCTCTTTCGGGCCGGCTTCTATCAATCAAGCGCGCCCCTCATCTATACTCTTACGCGCATAGCGGCGGTCGCGATCGGCTTTCTGGTCGCCTACACGCTCCTGTCCCGAGTATTGCCCGCGCAAATGCCCAGCTTTATTGCATTTGCCGGCGCCGGTCTGTTCGGGCTCGCCTGTCTGGTCGTTCCCAGCATCGCGCTTGATCGATTCGAGAAGGCTCAGATGCAGATATATCGTCGCGGGTTTCCCGATTTCATGGATATGATGATCACCTGCGCCGATGCTGGCATGAGCCTGGAGGCAGCGGTCGAGCGTGTCAGCAACGAACTGGCCGGAACCCATAAATGGCTGGGCATCCAGCTTTCGATCATGAATCTGCAACTGCGCGCCGGCAAGCCGCTACGCGAGGCATTGCGCGACCTGGCCGATCGCATCGGCCTCGACGAGGCACGGGCCCTGGCAGTGCTGTTCCGGCAGTCGGAAGAACTCGGCACCAGCCTGACCGACGCGCTGCGCGTCTATAGCGACGAAATGCGCAGCCAGAGAATTCTGCGCGCCGAGGAGCGTGCCAACGCTTTGCCGGTCAAGATGATGATCCCACTGGGGCTATGCATCTTCCCGGTGGTGCTTATGGTCATCATGTTGCCGGTGATCATCCGCATGAGGGGCATTTTCTTCTAGTTATGCGTGAGCTTTGATTCTAATGTGATTCGGGGGCGACCCTTGGGGACATATATATATGAGATGGCGAAATGCGGCCGCAGCCGGCCTGTTAATCATGGCGATTGCCGGCTGCCAGACGGACCCGACTGACGGTGTTGTTCGCACCAACGAACCCTCCAAGGGCGATGTCACGTCCTTTGGCGATACATTCGATGGGCTGAAGACAGTCAGCGATGTCGACTACTATGCTTCGGACCAGGCCGTCGCCGAGGCCAAGACGCAGTTCCGCTCTGAAAACTACGGCAATGCCGGCGCGCTGTTCTACAAGGCCACGCGCCTGGCGCCCAATGACGGCGTCGCCTGGCTGGGTCTTGCCGCCTCCTGCGACCGCATTCGCCGTTTCGACCTCGCCGATCTTGCCTACAGCCGCGCCTACAAGCTGCTTGGCGCGACGCCCGAATATTACAACAATCTCGGCTATTCCTATCTGCTGCGAGGCAAGCTGCAGAATGCGCGCTCCAATTTCCTGAAGGCCTACGAATTGGCGCCGAACGACCCGACCGTTGCCAACAACCTGAAGCTCCTGTCCTCCAGCGTGCAGAACATCGAGCGCTAGCATGTTGCTGGCCGCATCGCTACTGCTCAAGGCGCTGGCCATTCCTTTGCTCGTCAGGATCGCCTGGGTCGACTTCACGACGCAGAAGATATCCAATCAGAATGTGCTGCTGTTGCTTTGCCTGGGCCTGGGCTCCCTGCAACTGCTGTCAGTCGCGGCCGGGTCATGGTGGGATATGGGCCTGAGCGCTCTTGCCGGTCTTTTACTATTTGTCGTGCTCTTCCCTTTCTGGACCTTGCGCAAGGTCGGCGCTGGCGACGTCAAGCTGATGGCGGTTATGCCTTTTTTGATCGGCGGCAGCGGTCTCGTCGTTTTTTCTCTTCTCTTGCTGGTGTTTGCCCTGATCACGGCCGTGCTCGTGAAGAACCCTTTCATGCTGCCGGCAGGTATGTTCCGCCTCTATGTCCAGCATCTCGACCGCAAGGGCGTGGTGCCGTTCGGTGTGCCGATTTCGCTCGCGGCAATCTGCGCGATAGGGTTCCAGATATACGAACGTTGGGTGCTGGCCAGCAGCTCCGGAATTCTACAGCAGCTCAACTGACAAAGTGGTGTTCAAAACCCCGCCGTCGACTTCTCGACCAGCTTCAGCGCGCCCTTCTCGACCCGGTAGAACGGCATCGTGCGCTGGCTTGAGCCGTCGGCGCGGAAGCGGAACAGGCCGGTCGAGCCGCGGAAGCCGCTGGCATTTTCCAGCACCTGCTTGCTGAAGCCGTTCGGCCCGACGGCGCTCGCAATCCCCGCCGTCAGCGCGACCATGTCATAGGCATAGGCGACGTTGACGTCGGCCGGGTAGTGGAACGTCGCGTTGAAACGGTCGGCGATCGGCCCGGTCTCGCCCTGGTCGAGCGTTGCGATATAGGCGCCTTCGAACGACGGATCCATCGGCCGCTCCAGCCAGCGGTTGGTTCCGATGAGCGAGACCGTCTTGCCGGGAATGCCCTTTGCCTTCAGCGCCGCAAGCAGCGGTGTAGGGCTGGCGTCTCCGCTGGCCACGATCACCGCATCGGGCGCCTCCACCAGCGAGCCCATGTCGTTGACCGCCTTGGCGCCGCCGTCGGCCGGCGCATAGGGCAGGGTGACGGCAAGCGCCGCGCCATAGATGCTGAGGCCGTTGGCGACGCGCTTTTCGATTGCCGCGGCATTGCTGCCCGCCGCCACCAGCAGGACGAATTTCTTGGCGCCCTTGGCGGCGACGGCCGCCGCGCCCGCCGCCGCGCTGTCGGCCTCGCTGAGGCGCACGGCATAGACACCGGGGCCGCCGGCAAAATTGTCGGCCAGCGCCAGCACCGGCGGCCGCGTCGAGCCCGACAGCTTGGCGATGTGCTGCGCGGCCGGCAGTTCGGTCGGGCCGATGACGACTTTCGACCCCGTCGTTATCGCCTTGATCGCCAGGTCCTTGGCATTGCCGGGGTCTCCGCGCGTATCCTCCACGGTCAGCGTCAGCAAATTGTTGCCGAGGTCGGCCATGGCGAGCTTGGCGGCATCGAGCATCTTCCTGCCGTCTTCGCCGGCACTTCCCGGGGCCGACAGCGGCAACAGCATGGTGATCTTGGCCGGCCCCGTGCCGAGCGACTGCGTCGCCGTTACCGCCTGCGGCGCGGCGGCAATGGCGCCGTCGGCCGGCGTGCCGGGCGACGCGACCGCGGCCGGGTCGAGCGCCTCGCTGACGCTGCCTTTCGACTGGCAGCCCGAAACGGCAGCCAAAAATGCGAGCGCCATCGCCCGTGTCCACGGGCAGGAAAGCCGCCGGCCAAGTTTCATGATCGCTCCATCCTGTGTGCCGCCGGTCGTGGCGACAACGTTCCCGGGTCCCATCCCGCGGCACGCCTTGCGCTGCTTTGAATTCCGGCCTCTCCCGGAGCGGTTCATCGTTTCACGGAAAATCACGCCGCTCCACCTCTTTGTTTCGACGCAATTCCGGGTGGAAAGGCGCTTCCTGGAATTGCTCCGGCTAGCCGTCGAACAGCTGCGCCCGCAGCGCCCTGATCCGCCTGGCCTGGCCGGCGCTCCGGTAATCGGCGCACCGCATGTAGCGCGGTCCCGGCACGAAGATCCGGCGCACGCAGGTGCGGTTCTCGCCGGCGGGGCTGGCGTCGGCGCCCGATAGCGCCGAAAAGCCGAACGTCGCCACCGGCAAGGGTCCCGTCACCGGCAGTCCTTCCCTGGTCAGGATCGCGCGCGCCCGCTCGCAGTAGCGCACCGAAAGCGCGGAGAAGCGGCTCTCATTGTGTCCGGCGCGGTATTTCATCACGGTGGTGCAAAGATCGCCCGCGGCCAGCTTGTTGGCCAGCGCCAGATATTCGACGCCAAGCGCGATGTTGGTGGCGGGCAGGCCGAGTTCGTCGAGCGAGCCGCGGAAGCCCAGCATGCGCGCCGTCGCCGGCATCACCTGCATCAATCCGACCTCGCCGTCAGCGCCGCGCGCCTGCGGGTCGAAGCCGCTTTCGATCTCCATCACCGCATGCGCCAGCACCGGCTCCAGCCCGTAGATCGATGCCTGGCAGCTCGCATAGGCCTTGAACGCGTCGCGCGTCCATGCCCCGCTGGCGGCGCAGCCGGTCTGTCGCGGCCGGTCGGCCATCCGTTCGACGGAGGATCGTTCCGAGGCGCCGGCATTCGTGCCTAGCAGGACAAAGCCGGCCATGCAGATTCCGGAAAAGCGTCCGACGCTTTTCCGGCAAGAATCCGCGACAAGCAAGAAACCTTGGGCGACCGCTGCGGCGATCGCCCTCGACAGTTTTCTCTTTTCCGTCATCGCCAGCCGGCCGGCGTGCTGGCGGTCAGTGCATGTATTCGACCATGCGATCGTGGAAGCACTCGCATTTGTTGAGCGTGTCTTCGTCCTTGTAGTTCGTCTTCAGGTAGCCATAGGCCATGCCGCAGTAGGCCTTGGCTTCCGAAGCCCAGACGAAGGCGGGGCGCGACGAGTTGATCCACTCCGGGCTTTTGGCGACGGCGACCGACTCGTCCATCAGTTTCACCACCTGGGCCTTGAGGTCGACGATGTTGTCGGTCAGCACCAGGTTGGAAGTCCCGACGGTGCGGCAGTAATCGGCCGCCGGGCCTTCGATGATGTCGGCGGCACGCCCTGCCGATCCGACCAGCAACAGTGCCGCGGCTGAGACCAGCAGTCTTGCGGAACGCTTCATGATAAAGTCCCCTCCAGAATCCTAATATTCGAGTTGCTAATACATAGCATGGCCAAGTCCCGTTGCGCCATGCCGCTAGACCACATTTGCCGTCGTCGTATGCGTGGTCGTCCCATCGTCGTAGAGCAGCGTGATGGTGTTGGCCGCCGGGTGGTTCGTGAGTTGCGCCACTTCGACGAAGTTGGCCGGATTTCCCGAACCGCTGGTGTCGACACTGAGCGTGCCGGTCCCCGCATCGTAGTTCACGAAGTTGCCGATGTTGCCGCCGCCCGGGGCCGTGTCGAACAGGGCGGTCAGGTCGATCTTGTCGCCTTCTCCGCCGACACCGCTGTAGTCGACGATCAGGTCCTTGATGTCGAGGTGGTCAAGCTTGAACGTGTCGGCGCCCGTGCCACCGGTGAGCGTGTCCTGGCCAGCGCCGCCAATCAGCAGGTCGTTGCCGCCAAACCCTTGCAGGATATCGTCGCCGCCGTTGCCGTTCAGCGTGTCGCCGTTGGCCGTGCCCTGCATCGTCTCGGCGTCCGCCGTGCCGGTGTAGGTGACGCCATTGGTGACGTGGACGTCCAGTTGCTGTGCCGTTGTCGTGTCGTTGTCCGCGTCCTTCAGGGTGACGTTGAAGGTCAGATCGGCGTTCTGAGCCGTCGTCGTGGTGCTGACCAGGCCGATATCGGAGATCTTGAAGCCGAGATCATTCGAATCGGAACTGATGTCTTGGGTCGTGGTGCTCGCCCCGCCGGCAC
This sequence comes from Mesorhizobium sp. M4A.F.Ca.ET.090.04.2.1, assembly GCF_003999085.1. Taxonomy (NCBI): domain Bacteria; kingdom Pseudomonadati; phylum Pseudomonadota; class Alphaproteobacteria; order Hyphomicrobiales; family Phyllobacteriaceae; genus Mesorhizobium; species Mesorhizobium sp. M4A.F.Ca.ET.090.04.2.1. The sequence goes on along the minus strand of NZ_RZOT01000096.1, from coordinate 1,655 downwards.
CGATGGCGCCATTGAGGTTGATGGCGGTGCCGGAGATGCCCTCGTCGGTCGGGGTGATCTGCGCCCCAACCAGCACGTAATGCTGCCCAGCGGCATTGTAGTCGTTCGATTCGATGATCAACAGGCCGTCATTGTTGTCGAGGGTTACACTCGAGTAGGCGCCAGGACCGGAGCCCGGGCCCTTGAAGATGTCGGCGTTCTCTACGTACATCGCCTTGGTTGTGTATTCGTTGGTCGTCGGATCGTAGAGCTTGAGGATGACGATGAAGTCTTCGGTATTCCCGATACCGTCGAACTTCAGGAACATCGAGCTCACCTGGGCATCGGGCGTCAGGCCGGTAAATCCTGTCGGGTTCGTGGTGAAGAAGTCCATGTCCATGACTTCTCCCTTGCCCATCGTGTCGCCGGCAACGCCGTTTGCCGTGCCCGAGATGGACACGTATGTCGAGGCCTGGGTGATCAGTTCTCCGTTCACGAAGGTAAGCGTGCTGCCGTCGACCGAGCCCGCTTGCAGGTTGTTGGCTCCGGTGCCGTTGCCTGGTTCCGCGTAGCCGGTGAACTGGATGAACAGGTTCGAATTGACCTGCGCCACCGCCACTTCCGGCTGGGTGTTGTCGGTCGTCGAAGACCCCGGCTGATAGCCGGTGATGGAAGACGAATTGCTCACTGTGCTGATCGTCACCGCGGAAATCGGATCGGCCAGGTCAACGGTGTAGGTGCCCGCCACCTTGTCGAAGGTGAGTGTGCCCGTTTCCTGGGTCGTCGCTCCGCCCGTGAGATAGCTGAAGCTGATGTTGAACACAGCCTGTGTCGAGGTCTCGGAGGCCCAGGTTACGGTCGGCGCGGTGATCGCGTTCCCGGCCACGGTCCCGGCCAAGGTGATGGCGGCAAAGTCAGAATTGAGGCTGCTGTACGTGGAATGGCTGTCAGCTCCGATGGAGTAGTCGAACACGCCGGTTCCGCTGACGGTGCCGCTGTTGGCGAAATAGAGGTCCGTCTTGTCGAGAACCGTCGGGACGTCGTCGTCGAAGCCGATGTTGCCGCCCAGATCGGTGCTCACCGTCGAGGTCGCCTGGTCGTGGTCGCCATCGGTCACCGTCGCCGTCGCCGACAGCGTCACCAGGCCGCTGCCGAGGTCGATGTGGGCGTTGTTGTTGGTGGTGTCGAGGCTCTCGGGCAGGTGGTCGATCTGCTGGGACTGGGTCAGCGTCACGGTGCCGTTCGCATCGACGGCGATCCTGAAGATCTCGCCATGCGAGGCGGTCGAGCCGACGATGTCGTTGCCGACCTTGGCCAGGGTGATCGCTTCACCCTGGCTGGTCAGGCCGGAGGCCGAGTTGGTGACGTTGAGCGTGTAGCCGCTGATCACCGTCGAGCCGGCGCCGTCGGCGCCATAGCTCGGCGTCACCGCCGCCAGGAAGGCGGCCGCGAAGCTCGCGCTCGCCGTGTCGGAGGCCGGCCCGATCGTCTGGGCGTCCTGCGTCACCAGCGTGATGGCGCTCTCGTTGACCGTGCCGACCGTCAGCGACGGGATGTCGTCGTCGAAGCCGATGTTGCCGCCCAGATCGGTGCTCACCGTCGAGGTCGCCTGGTCGTGGTCGCCATCGGTCACCGTCGCCGTCGCCGACAGCGTCACCAGGCCGCTGCCGAGGTCG
>NZ_RZOT01000969.1:0-742 GCF_003999085.1 Mesorhizobium sp. M4A.F.Ca.ET.090.04.2.1 | reverse complement strand
GACGCTTGTCCGCTGCAGCGCCGCGCTAACCAATCCGCTTGGCGCTGCAGCGGACAAATAGGGGGAGAACTGTTACCTATGTATCCGGTTCAAACTGTTACCCATCTATCGGCTGGACACCGGCAGGCAGGTGAGGGGCAGCGCCAGCGTCCGGCGTCGAGTCAAGATTTCTTCGCAGTTCGACCACTGCCCTCACTCCCCTGCCGCCGGCTGCGACATGGCCGCGTTCATAACGCCCGGCAGCGGCGAGGTGTCGCCATCCTTGGCCGCCTTCAGCGCCAGGTGCACCAGCACGCCGAGATAGGCGATCAGCAAAATCACGTAGAGGACGAGATAGACGGCAAGCGTCAGCGCGACATGGCTGCCGGCGACCGGGCCGACGGCATCGGCGGTCTTCAGGACGCCGGTGACCAGCCAGGGCTGGCGGCCGATCTCGGTGGTGTACCAGCCGGCCAGCGTCGCCACCCAGCCGGAGATCGTCATCGGCACCATCAGCAGCGCCAGCGGCTTCGGCAGGCTGTGGCGGCGCTTGAGGAAGAAGGCCGCCGACCAGGAGACGATCAGCATCAGGATGCCGGTGCCGACCATGATGCGAAAACCCCAGAACACCGGGAAGACCGGCGGGTGGTTGCCGGGATAGTCGTTGAGCCCCGGCACGACGCCGCTGGTGCTGTGCCTCAGCACGACGCTGGCGCCGTCGGGGATGGCGATCTCGAATTTGTTTTCCCTGGCCGCCTCGTCG
>NZ_RZOT01000968.1:0-764 GCF_003999085.1 Mesorhizobium sp. M4A.F.Ca.ET.090.04.2.1 | reverse complement strand
GGCTCCGCCTCGGCGTGGCGCTTCGGCGCCTCCTGGCTCGCTTCCGGCTCGATGCGGAAGGCAGCGGGTCTGCGGGGCGCGCTCATGCGAGGTGATCTCCGATCAGGAACTGCAGCGCGCGGTCGAGCCTTATATGCGGCAGCGACAGCGTCACGCCCTCGGCCGTGCGTTCGAGCTTCGGCGGGCGAAAACGCACGAAGCGGATCGCCGGCTCGCCGCCGTCCGGCGGCTGCGTTTCGGAGGCTCGAAACACTGCATCGACTTTCTCCGGCAAATCACCGGGAAATATGGCTGTTTCGGTCTTTCCGTCGAATGTCTCGCCGTCGATCTTCTCGCCTTTCAGCGGCATGCCGATGATGACGGGCAAGGTCTCGCGGCCCTGCTTGACAGTGCCCTCGCGGGTGGCGCGCACCGCCGCCATGGCGACCACGTCAACATCGGCGCCGGTGAAGTTCGCCCGCGCCACCGCGCGGTCGGCAAGCCGGCGCACGATCGCCTGCAGCCGGTCATGGCTTACATGATGCAGGTGATCGGCCTTGGTTGCCGCCACCAGGATGCGGTCGATGCGCCGTGAAAACAGGTCGGTGAGGAAATTACCGCGGCCGGGGCGGAAGCAGGCGAGGATTTCGGTGACGGCACGCTCCAGGTCGGCCATGGCGGCCGGGCCGGCGTTCAGCGCCTGCATGGCGTCGATCAGCACGATCTGGCGGTCGAGCCGCGTGATGTGCTCGCGGAAGAACGGTTTCACCACATGCGTCTTGTAG
>NZ_RZOT01000967.1:0-766 GCF_003999085.1 Mesorhizobium sp. M4A.F.Ca.ET.090.04.2.1 | reverse complement strand
CAGATGAAGGACGGCCTGACGCTGGTCGGCGAGAACCCTCAGACCAACTTCATCCTCACCCATGCCGGCATGCTGACCGGCATGGAACCGGAAACCACCGAGGCATGGAAGACCGGCCTGCGCACGCTCTCCGCCGCGCCCAACGTCTACGCCAAGCTGTCCGGCCTGGGCACCTTCGTCCACCGCAACGATCCGGCGCTGATCGCCTACATCGTCGACAACGCGATCGATATCCTCGGCCCGGACCATCTGATGTTCGGCTCGAACTTCCCGATCGAGAAGCTGTGGACCAGCCACGCCGAGTTGATCAAGGCGCACCGCGCGGCGGTGGCCAGGCACGGCGCAGCGGCGGAAGCGGATATCTTCTGGAACACTGCTGAAAGGGTTTATCGACCGGCGTGAGAGCCTGCACCCTGTGAGAGACGGTGGATCGGGGCGCGCCCCGAGACGGATGAGGGCGCGACCAAAGGCGGAGGCGGAGTATATCTCGGCGATCGGCCCAAAATCCGGATGTCAATTCCGCGGCGAATGGCCTGAAACCTCGGCGCCCGCCGCCGGCGGCAGCACCAGGAAGCGGAAGGCAGCCGCAAGACCGATTCCGCCGACCACCAGGAAGGCGATCCTGAAATCGACCAGATCGAGTGCTGCCCCGCCTCTTGCGATCTGCGACAGATTGAGGACCGCCGCCGCGACCGCTACGCCGAACAACATCGATATCTGCTGCAGCATGCTGGACAAGGTCGCCGCCGAGCTGCGCTGCGCGGCG
>NZ_RZOT01000966.1:0-774 GCF_003999085.1 Mesorhizobium sp. M4A.F.Ca.ET.090.04.2.1 | reverse complement strand
AAAGTTAAAAAACGGGTCTGGGTATTCTTTGCTGAAGGACAGCGTTCCCTGCCCCATCCCCACTACCGAAAAAGATGCGCACCGCGCCGCTCCTTCAAACCCGACATTACCCATGAGGCGGCGGCGTTCAACCACGATCGTACCGGCGGACGGGCTGTCCGGGCGCTATCCCCGAGCGTTGTTGCACAAATGACACGATTTGGCCTCACTCAGAAAGCTCTCGTTAACTATCGAGGCGCTCGCACCCGTTGCAATCGGCGCGAATCCTTTGCCGGACGGCCCGAATCCGGCGCTGGACCGTCAGAATTGCGGCGCGCGGGCCGAGTCGGCGGCCAGGGAATTGCCCCAGAATCGCCGCATGGCGAAGCGGCACTGCGGCGAAGCGCCGATTTTTCCGCGATAATGACGCCGGCTTGTTGATTGTGCCGACGCTTTTCTTTATCCAGCGGCGCAACGGAGAGGTGGCCGAGTGGTCGAAGGCGCTCCCCTGCTAAGGGAGTAGAGGTCAAAAGCTTCTCGTGGGTTCGAATCCCATCCTCTCCGCCACCCTGCTCGCGCCGCGCAGCTGCAGCAGAACGAATCCCGCGAATCCCTTGCAAAAGCAGAATCGGCGGCGCGCGTCGCGACGCACTTTCGCCTGCCAATGTCCACGAAACAGGTGGAGTCGATCCCCTGATGGTCGACGCGGAATCCCTAGTTTTCCGAAAAAAATTAGAAATATCAATTTGTTACTGTCGGAACACCAACCTTCGGCTCCGACATTTCGTTCGATTC
>NZ_RZOT01000965.1:0-775 GCF_003999085.1 Mesorhizobium sp. M4A.F.Ca.ET.090.04.2.1 | reverse complement strand
GGTCTTCCTCGCCCTGGGTGGGCTTGGCCGGACGCGCCACTTCAGGCGTGACCAGGCGGCGCACGGGAGCGCCGGCGCCGGCACGCTTCGGCTTGACGTCCTCTTCATCGTCCGGCGTCGCCAATTCGGCGGCCAGCGGTGCACGCCGGCGAGCCTCTTCCTCGGCACGGCGCCGGGATTCGGCCTCGGTCTGTAGCCGCGCCTCTTCCTCGGCCTGGCGGCGCGCGGAGTCCTCACGCTCGCGCTTGCGGCGCTCTTCTTCCTCGGCGCGGCGCTTGGCCTCTTCCTGGGCGCGCTGGCGGTCTTCGATCTCGCGCGCCTTGGAGCCTTCCAGCGCCTTGCGGCGGGCTTCCATCTCGCTACGCGACAATTCGTTGAGCACCATGCCGCCACGCTCGGGCGGCGGCGGAGGCGCCTTGGGGGCTTCCTGGACGGCAGGCGCCGCCGCGGCGACGGGCTTCGGCGTGAAGACGGACACGGGAGCGGCCGCCGGCTCCGGCTTGTCGCCGGGTAGCGAGAACTTGCGCTTCTTGGTCTCGACGACGACCGCCTTAGTGCGGCCGTGCGAGAAGTTCTGGCGCACAGTGCCCTGTTCCATGCCGGGCCGCTTCAGCGTCAAGGTCTTCTTCGGCGTAACGCTCAACGTCTTGTCGTCGCCCGATTTCGTATCGCTCATTCCATATCCTCTGCGGCATCATCTTCGTCAGCAACGTCCGCAATCATTGCCAGATCGTCCGGGGAACCGCCCCGATACCGGTCGAGCGCAACCATGCGC
>NZ_RZOT01000964.1:0-783 GCF_003999085.1 Mesorhizobium sp. M4A.F.Ca.ET.090.04.2.1 | reverse complement strand
ATGGCGAGGGGCTCAGCCACGCGGACGCCGCCGAGGCGATGGCGATCTCGGAGACGACGGTTTCCTGGCACATCCATGAAGCGAAGAAACGGCTGAGGACGTTGATGCGTTCAGCCGGGGAAGTGTGACCATGGTCGACGACAACGAACTCGAAAGGCTGCGCAACATCACGGCACCGGCACCCGACGCCGAGGCGAAGGCGCGCGCGATCGCTGCCGCCATGCAGGCTTTCGACGAGCAGGAAAAAATCTTCGTCGCCGCCCAAGGATCGGCCGGCGGGCTTCGTCTCACAGAGCGGGTACAGAAGCTCTGGAGAGAGATCATGCAAAAGAAACTGATCGCCACGCCGGCCATTGCCGGGCTCGTCGCCCTGCCGATCGCCGGATACGCCACCTTGCAGATGCTGAGGGAGGCGCCACCGCAGATTGGCGGCGACGAGAAGATCACCGAGACGCTGGCCGACAAGCCATCGACGAACGGACCGGCGACGCTGAAGCCGGTCCCTCCGACGGAGGCCGACAAGCAGAAGAAGGACACCGATAGCGAAAGCCGCGGTTTGAACGAGGTGCTGGTCGCGCCGGCACAGCCGCCGAAGTCCGAAGCGGAGAAAGCCGGCGGCCTGGTCCGGCAGGATGCGCTCCAGCGCACCGAGCCGGCGCCCGCGCCGACCGTCAGCGGTCAGCTCTCGCTCGACGGCGGCGCCGCGGCCCCCGCGGACGCTGCGCGCGCCGGCCGCGTGCCCGGCACCGCCGCCGAATCCAAGCTGATGGCGCAGCCGTCGAC
>NZ_RZOT01000963.1:0-787 GCF_003999085.1 Mesorhizobium sp. M4A.F.Ca.ET.090.04.2.1 | reverse complement strand
GGTCCTCTTCATGCCGGGCGGCGGCGATCGCCGTCACCGAAGCGCCTTGCTCGCGGGCGATCTGGATCTGGAAACGACCGACCGCGCCGCTAGCGCCGGTGATCAGGACCCGCTGGCCGGCGAGGTCACCGCCATGGCGCAACGTCCTCAGCGCCGTCGTGCCGGCGACCGGAAGCGTGGCGGCGGAGCCGAAGCCGACGCCGTCCGGCAGGACGGCGAGACGGTCGGTCGGAACCGCGACACGTTCGGCCCAGCCGTGCTCGTCGACCAAAGCTGCGACCCGGGTCCCCACGCCAGGCCCGGAGCCATCGGTTGCTGCCCGTTCGACGACGCCGACGATGTCCTGGCCGGGTATCCAGCCGTCCGGGCGTATGCCGAGCAGGCGCAGCTCACCCCGGTTCAGCGAGGTTACGTGGACCGCAATGAGCGCCTCGTTCGCCAAGGGCCGAGGGTCCTCGACCTCGGCCAGCCTAAGCCCGGTGGCGCTGTCGGAAGCGATGACGAGGGCGAGCATGGGGCTGTACCTTCCTGGACCAAGCCGGCGATGGGCGCGCAGCGTCAACGCGATCGCCATGCGCAAACCGGAGCCTATCGACTTCCATGGTCTAAGAATTTAGCTATAATTGCACACGGTCGCTAAAAACAGTCAATCATGAGACAGCCTCTTCGCTACCCATGGCTCGATTTCGATGTCGACGACGTCCACGCGCCGGCAATCGCCGTGCGCGTCGATGTACCGGAGACCAGGGCCGAGGTGCGCGACCACTGGCATCGCAAGGGGCAGCTC
>NZ_RZOT01000962.1:0-792 GCF_003999085.1 Mesorhizobium sp. M4A.F.Ca.ET.090.04.2.1 | reverse complement strand
ACCCAATATCAGATCGTCGCAACTTCACGACGATACGCGACGCAAACTACTACCGTCAGCAGTCTGAGGAGGCGAACGCGGCTGCCCATGACGGGTTCGCGCCGGACATCCAGGCGGAGATGGGCAAGCTTTTCTGGTGCGACGCCTTGATCCTGCAGTTCCCGCTCTGGTGGTTCGGGCTGCCGGCGATCCTCAAGGGCTGGGTTGACCGAGTGTTCGCGTCCCGGCGGCCGCATCTATGGCGGCGGCAAATGCTATGATCGCAGCGTCTTTGCGGGAAAACGAGCGATGTGTTCCGTCACCATCGGCGGACCGCCGCCGATCTATTCAGGCTGTGGACTGAACGGCCCAATCTCGGAGATCCTGTTCCCGTCAACCACGGAATGCTCCATTTTTGTAGGCTTCACGGTTATCGAGCCTTTCCTTGTGCACGCACCAGCGCGCATCAGCGACGGTGAACGCCAGAGGTGGCTCGATCGTTACCGCGAATGCGTCCTCAGCCTCGCGAATGCTCCGACGATCACGCATCCGAAGCTCGCGGACTTCGACGACGCCCATGTCCTGAAATCGGTGTGAAAGATGGGCACAAGCCCTTGCATGTCAAGGACTTCAGCGATTTCAATGGGATAGGCTGGTGCTGCGAGAGAGGATTGAACTCTCGACCTCTCCCTTACCAAGGGAGTGCTCTACCACTGAGCTACCGCAGCGACGCGGGCCTCAATAGCCGTGAACGCCTTGAATTGCAAGGCGTTCCGATCTGACGGGGCAGAATGTTCCAGCGTCACGCTTTGC
>NZ_RZOT01000961.1:0-809 GCF_003999085.1 Mesorhizobium sp. M4A.F.Ca.ET.090.04.2.1 | reverse complement strand
CATGATCCGTGTGCAGATGCGTGAGGTAAAGCTCGTCTACCTGCTCTGGTCGATACCCCGACGCGCGCAGATTGCCCACCAGCTGGCCCGTAGTTGCTCCCAGCAGCGAGCCCGCACCGGCGTCGATCAGGACCAGCTTGGCTCCGGTGTTCACGAGGAAGGAATTGTGCGAGGTCTCCACGACGTCGCCGAGGTAGTCGCGCTTCAAAGCGTCTTCGATCCGCGCCGGGTCGCCTCGCAGCAACTTCGTGGCGGGCAGCATATTGGTGCCGTCGGACAGCGCCGTCACCTCGAAGTCGCCGACCGTCAGGCGATAGAAACCGGGCGCCCGGCTTTTCGCCATGGGCGCATCAGCGAGCACAGGCCCCGCAAAGCTGCAGGCAAGGCAAAGGCAGCCGCCAGCCAAAAAGGCGCGACGGGTGGGATTGACGGCATCGCTATTGCTCGACCCGGGCTGGACAGGGGCGTCGGTGTCGTTGAACAGGCGATCAAGCGTTAGCCGGGGGGCGACCATTTTCCAACCTCTGTCTGCGCTCTGGCGCGGCACTGCGGATGGAAGGAAGCCCTTCCGCAAGTTCCTCGTTGCCGAAGTCTTGCATCCGGGCCGCGATCTCGTGCGCGTACTGTTCCCGGAAATAGCAAGCCCGTCTAATTTCATTGTCAGGGGCGGCCTTATTACTCCCTTGAATAACCCCTGCTGGACACGATGCGCGACATGCTGGAAGGCCGGCGCAGGCTAACAAGGAAGGCCGAACCCTCAAGCAGTGGCCGAAATCGAGCGCCGCCGGCGCCTTGGGCGAGGCCTGGAT
>NZ_RZOT01000960.1:0-811 GCF_003999085.1 Mesorhizobium sp. M4A.F.Ca.ET.090.04.2.1 | reverse complement strand
GATGAGGGCAGGGGCAAAGGCCATGGGGCAACCCGATTTTGATAGGCTGCCGTGCTGGCGATTGGCGAAGGCCAATCCGGGGAGGATGCGCGCATGACAAACGCCCTGACCGCCGACACCACCTTCCTCACCGCCATGCAACTGGCGGCCGCGATCCGCGAGCGCCGCGTCAGCGCCAGCGAGGCGATGGAGGCGCAGCTGGAGCGCATCGCCGCCGTCAACCCGCTGCTCAACGCCATCATCACGCTTGACGAGAAGGCGGCGCGCGAGGGCGCGAGGGCCGCCGACGATGCCCTGGCGCGCGGCGAGGCCGTCGGGCCGCTGCATGGCGTGCCGGTCACCCTGAAGGACGGCCACGCCACGGCGGGCATGCGCACCACGGTCGGGCTGACGGCCTGGGCCGACCATGTACCGACGGCCGACAGCACGATTGCCGCGCGCTTGCGCAAGGCGGGCGCGATCATCATCGGCAAGACCAATGTGCCACCCCGGCTGCGCGACCTGCAGACCGTCAACCCGATCTTCGGCCGCACGAGCAATCCCTGGGACGTCGCCCGCACGCCGGGCGGCTCCAGCGGCGGTGCCGCGGCGGCCGTCGCGGCCGGTCTGGTGCCGCTGGATATCGGCAGCGATGCCGGCGGCTCGATCCGCGTGCCGGCGCATCTGTGCGGCATATGCGGCTTCAAGCCGACGCAATCGACGGTGCCGATCACCGGCAGTTATGCCGATCCGCCCGACATGCCGCGCAGCTTCCGTCTGCTGTTCGACATCGGGCCACTGGCGCGCGATGTCGACGACCTCATCCTTGCCC
>NZ_RZOT01000095.1:0-13464 GCF_003999085.1 Mesorhizobium sp. M4A.F.Ca.ET.090.04.2.1 | reverse complement strand
GCCGCACGGTGGCGGCCAGCAACGGCACGCTGACGGTCAAGCAGGCCAACCACGCGCCGGTTATCGGCACGCTCGACATCGATGTTGCCGGTGAGGCGCCGGCCATCGCCGAACTAGCCTCGTATGAGCCGATCAACGCCATGCGCCATGTCGGCCTCTTGCCGGAGGATCTCACCGGCACGGTGACAGGCCACGTCAAGGCCGACATACCGCTGACGTCGGGAGTCGACACCTCGAAGCTCAACTGGCTGGTGGCGCTGGACTACAAGGACCTGTCGCTCGCCAAGCCGTTCGAGGACCAGACGGTGACGGAGGCCGACGGCTCTATCACCGTCGAGCCCGACCAGGCGGTGATCTCGGCCAAGGCGCGGCTCAATGGCATCCCGGCCGAGCTCGATATCGTCGAGCCGCTCGTCGATGACGGCCCGCCGCGCAGCCGCAAGGTCGCGCTCGTGCTCGACGACAAGACGCGCGCGGCCGCCATGCCGGGCCTGTCGCCGCTGCTTTCGGGAACCGTCAAGGTTGCGATCGACAAGAGCGAAGGCGACGAACAGAACGTGTCGGCCGACCTCACCAACGCCAGGCTCGACATTCCCTGGGCGGGGTGGAGCAAGGGCGCGGGCGTTGCCGCCAAGGTCACGTTCGCGATGAAGAAGGCCGGTGCCACCACGACGCTCGCCGACTTCGATCTCGACGGAAAAAGCTTTTCCGTCGACGGCGATGTGACGCTCGTGAACGGGGCGCTGTCGTCGGCGCGCTTCAGCAAGGTCGCCTTGAACCGGGGCGACGATGTCGCCGTATCCGTGAAGCGGTCCGGCAAGGGCTATGCGGTCGATGTCAGCGGCGAGGCGCTCGACGCCCGCTCGCTGATCAAGCAGTTCACCTCCGATGTCGACACCGCCACCAAGACCACCGGCAGCGATGCGATTTCCGTCAACGCCGATGTCGGTTCGCTTACCGGCTTCCATGACGAGATGCTGTCCAACCTGAAGCTGAACTACAGCGCCGCCGGCTCCCGCGTGAACGGCCTCGAGGTCAGCGCCACCGCGAGCTCCGGCGCGGCCATTACCATCCGCAACACGACCGCCGACGGCAGGCGGGCGCTCAGCATGAAGTCGGCCGACGCCGGCGCCATACTGCGCTTCCTCAATGTCTACGAGCATATGGAGGGTGGCTCGATCACGCTGTCGATGGCGGGCGCCAGCGACGGGCCGATGAAAGGTCAGGTCGATGCCACCAACTTCTTCGTCGTCAACGAGCCGAAGCTCGCCTCGATCGTGTCGACCACGCCGGCCGGCGACACGCGCAGCCTGAACCAGGCGGTCAAGGCCGATATCGATACGTCCAGGGTCAAGTTCGAGCGCGGCTACGCCGAGATCGACAAGGGCGCCGGCTATCTGAAGCTGGCCAACGGGGTGCTGCGCGGCGAGCGCATCGGCACCACTTTCCAAGGCACGCTCTACGACCAGAACAACAACATGGACATGACCGGCACCTTCATGCCGGTCTATGGGCTGAACCGCATCTTCGGCGAACTGCCGCTGTTCGGCCCGCTGCTCGGAAACGGCCGGGATCGCGGGCTGATCGGCGTCACCTTCCGACTAAGAGGCAATGCCAACAAGCCGAGCCTCGACATCAACCCGCTGTCGGTGATCGCGCCCGGAATCTTCAGGTCGATCTTCGAGTACCGGTGAGGCGGCGCGTCACACCGGCCGCGCCAGGACGTGCTTTTTCTTGCCGACTGAGAGCTTTACGACGTTTTCCGGACCCAAATCCTGAAGCGTCACCGTGCGGCGGTCGTCCGCGACCGGCAGATCGTTGAGACGCACGGCACCGCCCTGCACGTGCCGCCGCGCCTCACCGTTGGAGGCGGCGAGCCCAGCGGTGACCAACAGCGAGAGGATGCCGACGCCGGCTTCAAGCGTGGCCCTCCCGACCTCGACGCTGGGCAGCGTGTCGGCCAGCGCGCCTTCCTCGAAGGTCTTGCGCGCGGTTTCGCCCGCCGTCTCCGCGGCTTCCCGGCCATGCAGCATGGCGGTGATCTCGGTGGCGAGGACCTTCTTCGCCTCGTTGATCTCGGCGCCGCCGAGCTTTTCGAGCCGTGCCACCTCGTCGAGCGACAGCGTCGTGTAGAGCTTGAGGAAACGGCCGACATCTGCGTCCTCGGTGTTGCGCCAATATTGCCAGAACTCGTAAGGCGAAAGCATTTCCGCATCGAGCCAGACCGCGCCGGAGGCCGATTTGCCCATCTTGGCCCCTGACGAGGTGGTGAGCAGCGGCGTGGTCATCGCGTAGAGCTGCGCGCCCTCCATGCGGTGGCCGAGATCGATGCCGTTGACGATGTTGCCCCACTGGTCGGAGCCGCCCATCTGCAGCCGACAGCCGAGCCGCTTGTAGAGCTCGACGAAGTCGTAGGCCTGCAGGATCATGTAGTTGAATTCGAGGAACGACAGCGACTGCTCGCGGTCGAGGCGCAGCTTGACGGAATCGAAGGCGAGCATCCGATTGACCGAAAAATGCCGGCCGACATCACGCAGGAAGTTGACGTAGTTGATCTCCATCAGCCAGTCGGCGTTGTTGATCATGACGGCGTCGCCGACGCCGCTGCCGAATTTGAGGTAGGGCGCGAAGTTGCGGCGAATGCCAGCCAGATTGTCCGCGATGTCCTGCGGCGTCAAAAGCTTGCGCGCCTCGTCCTTGAACGAGGGATCGCCGATCATCGAGGTGCCGCCGCCCATCAGCGCGATCGGTCGGTGGCCGGTCCGCTGCAGCCAATGCAGCATCATGATTTGGATCAGAGATCCCGCATGCAGGCTCTTCGCCGTCGCATCGAAGCCGATATAGGCGGTGACGATTTCCTTGGCGAAAAGCTGGTCGAGGCCGGTTTCGTCCGAGATCTGGTGGATGAAGCCGCGCTCGCTCATGACGCGCAGGAAATCGGATTTGTAGGCGGACATTTTTTCTTTCCCGAAGATCGCCCGACCGCCGGGCCAAGCATGACATGAAGGCGGGCGTTTAGCACCAGTGGGCGATCAGCAAAAGTGGAATCCGGTTTTGCGTCCAATCGCCCACTAAGCAAAGACCGGCGATCAGCAAAAGTGGAATCCGGTTTTGCGTCCGATCGCCCACTAAGCAATGACCCGCGATCAGCAAAAGTGGTTTCCGGTTTTGCGTCCCGCGCGGATGACATTGCGTATCCTTGCCTCGTGGTTGCGGCTGGCGTAATGAGGCGCCGCGCAAAGGGCAGTGCCCAGGCGCCGCGACGGGGCACCATCCCGCAAATCGAGATCCGGAAGCTCCCGCGATGAACAGGAACTACGTCATCCTCTTTCTGTTCAGCCTGCTGATGACCTTCGGCGGTCTCGCCAGCCTTCCTCCGATCGACCGTGACGAGTCCCGCTTCGTCCAGGCGACCAAGCAGATGGTCGAGACCGGCGACTATGTCGATATCCGCCTGCAGGATGTCACGCGCTACAAGAAGCCGATCGGCATCTACTGGCTGCAATCGGCGGCGGTGGCGCTGAGCGGCGAGGGCGCCGCCGCGCCGATCTGGGTCTATCGCCTGGTCTCCATGCTGGGCATCGCGCTCGCCGTCGTCGGCATCGGCTGGACCGGCACGAGGCTCTTCGGCGCCAATGCCGGCCTCGCCGCCGGTCTGATGATGGCGGCGATCTTTGCCACCGCCTTCGAGGGCCGCGACGCCAAGACCGACGCCATGCTTCTGGCCTGCTGCGTGACGGCCCAGGGCGCGCTGGCGCAGGCCTATCTCGCCGCGCGCCGCAACGAGCCGGTCGCTGGCCATCTGCCCTGGATCTTCTGGATCGCGCAAGGACTTGGCATCCTCATCAAGGGACCGGTGGCGCCGCTCTTGTCGCTGCTGACGGCGGCGGCGCTGGTTGCCTTCGATCGCGACTGGCGCTGGCTCCTCAAGCTGAAGCTGGTGCGCGGCGTCGCCATCGTGCTGTTCATCGTGCTGCCCTGGATATTTCTCATCAGCTGGAAGAGCGGCGGCGCTTTTTTCCAGGAGGCGGTCGGCAAGGACATGCTGACCAAGGTGGCGCAGGGCGAGGAATCGCATGGCCTGCCGCCCGGCTTCTACATGCTGACCTATTCACTGTTCATGTGGCCGTTCGGCCTGATCGCTGTCGGCGCCGGGCTGCAGGCCATCAACCGCTTTTGGGATGATCCGCGCCTGCGCTTCTGCCTCGCCTGGTATATCCCGTTCTGGCTGGTGTTCGAGGCGATCCCGACCAAGCTGCCGCACTATGTCATGCCGGCCTATCCGGGGATGGCGCTGCTGATCGGCTGGTTGCTGACGTTGAAGCCCGAGGAGGCCAACGCACCGCTCAAACGTTGGCAGACCTGGCTGTGGTGGGCGACCGCCTTCGGCCTTGTCGTCGTTTCCATCGGCCTGGCGGTGGTCTGCATTGGCGCGCCGATCTATCTCGCCAAGGCATTTTCGTGGTGGAGCATTCCCGCCGCGCTTGCTGCGCTCGCCGCCGGCTACATGGCCTTCCCGCGCCAATTGCAGGTGCCGCTCGGACGCGTCGGTGCGATTGCCATTTGCGCCGGCATCACCTTTTCCCTGCTGTTCGGTACCATCGCGCCGTCGCTGAAGCCGATCTGGCTGACCCCGGCGATCAAGGTCGCGGTCGACGCCAACCGACCATGCGACACCACAGTGCTCGCCTCCGCCCCGTACCATGAGCCGAGCCTCGTCTTCCTTGTCGGAACCAGCACCGTGCTCACCGATGTCGACGGTGTCGCAAAGCACCTGCTGGCCGATCCGGCTTGCGCGCTGGGACTGGCATCGGTCAAGGACGAGCAGAAGCTCAACGAACTGCTTTCGGGGCAGGGCAAGTCGGCAAAGCGCCTGACCGAGATCGACGGGCTCAACTATTCGTCAGGAGACAAACTGGCGCTCGGGCTTTATCGGGTGGCAGAGTGAATAGCATCGGGCCTCGATTGCCCTTATAAGCTCGCGCCCAATCATGCTCGTCATCGCATCCACCCTCTATCGCCGCTCGCTCGGCAACTTCCTCGACACGATCCGCATCGTGAGGAGGCGCTTTGCCGTACGGGCGGCGCGTTACCCCGAGATCCCTTGGCTGGTCTGGGTGTTTGCCTGGCTGTTGCTCGCGACGGCAGTCTTCTTCAGCCTCGACGGCGCCGCCGGCAGAATGCGCGGGGTGTGGACGCCCGGCTTCGTCCAGTTCACCGACTTCTTCACCGATTTGGGCCTGGGCGGCTGGTACCTCATTCCGGCAGCGCTTTGCCTCGTCGCCGCCAATCTGACGGACTGGCGAAGCCTGTCCAGGCGAGCACGGCTTTTCGTCTACAACTGGACCTGCTTCGCCTTCCTGGTGCTTTGCGCTGTCGGCTTGTCCGGCCTGGCGGTCAATCTCTTGAAATACGGCATCGGCCGGGCGCGGCCGCTCTATTTCAACGATTTCGGGGTTTTGTCGCTGCACCCCTTGGCCATGGATGCGCGCTTTGCCGGCTTTCCTTCCGGCCATGCCACCACGATGGGCGCGGTGTTCGGCGTCGCGCTGCTGCTGTTCCCGAGGCGCTGGTACATCGCCCTGGCGCTCACGGCGTGCATTGCCTCGACGCGCGTCTTCGTTGGCGCCCATTACCCTAGCGACACTGTTGCCGGCTTCGGGCTGGGGCTGGCCTTCGCGATCCTATCGGGGCTGGTCTTTGCCCGGCTGGGCTTCATCTTCGGCCGGCCGTCGTCGAAGCGGCCGGAACGCAAGAGGACATTCCGATTGGGATGGGCCAACGCAGCCCAGCGCCGGGAATTGATGGCGAAGCAGAGCGGACGGCTCAGCGCCGACCACCCATAAGACGATTTACCTCAGCCGCTTCGGCCGGGGATCGGCGAGTTCGCCCGCCAGCCTGCGGTCGAGATAGTCGGCGCATTCCTGCAGCAAAAGGTCGGCGTCATTGGCGAAGAAATGGTTGGCGCCGGGCAAGGTCTTCTGCGTGATGGTGATGCCCTTCTGGGTGTGCAGCTTGTCGACCAGCGCCTGCACATCCTTGGGCGGCGCGACCTTGTCGGCGTCACCGTGGATGATCAGACCCGACGACGGGCAGGGCGCCAGGAACGAGAAGTCGTAGGTGTTGGGCTGCGGCGCAATCGAGATGAAACCTTCGATCTCGGGCCGGCGCATCAGCAACTGCATGCCGATCCATGAGCCGAACGAATAGCCGGCGACCCAGCAGCTCTTGGAATCCGGATGCAGCGACTGCACCCAGTCGAGCGCGGCGGCGGCGTCCGACAGTTCGCCGGTGCCGTGGTCGAACTCGCCCTGACTGCGGCCGATGCCGCGGAAGTTGAAGCGAAGCGTGGTGAAATCGCGTTTTTGGAACATATAGAAGAGGTCGTAGACGATCTTGTTGTTCATCGTGCCGCCGAACTGGGGGTGCGGATGCAGCACGATGGCGATCGGCGCGCTCTTTTCCTTGGAAGGCTGGTAGCGACCTTCCAGGCGACCGGCCGGACCGGCGAAAATGACCTCAGGCATAAAAAACTCCACGTGGCGTACGAATGCGCTCAGCCCGGAACAACTCTTCCTCTGGCCCACTGTGGCCTTGACGCCGGGCAAGCGTCTTCTTAGAAGCTAGTTTAGAATTGTTCAAAACTGGGTGGCCGAACCCGCTGGCCCGACCGCCCTTGCCGCAAGCCGCGTAAATAGGACGGCTTGCCTTGCGATTTCAAGGAAATAACGCGCTATCCTCGCAGGATGGCTCTCGAAAGGACCGATCCAGGGAAAATGGCCGCAACTCGCGCCTATCTCGACTACAACGCCAGCGCGCCGCTGCTTGAAGAGGCGCGTTCGGCGGTTGTTGCAGCGCTTGGTGCCGCCAATCCGTCCTCGGTCCACGCCGAGGGCCGCGCGGCGCGGCGACTGGTCGAGGATGCAAGGCGCGATGTCGCCGCCTTGGTGAATGCCAAGGCCGCGCATGTCGTGTTCACGTCCGGAGCCACGGAAGCCGCCGCCACGCTGCTCACGCCGGACTGGCGGATGGGGCGCGGCGCGGTTCGCATGAGTCGGCTCTACGTGTCGGAGGCCGACCATCCTTGCGTCCTCAATGGCGGACGCTTCCCTGCCGAACAGGTGACCCGGATCGGCGTCGATCGAAACGGCATTGCCGATCTCAATGCGCTGGCTGCCGCTCTCGCCGCGCACGACAAGAGCGATGGCCTGCCGCTGGTGGCCATCCACGCCGCCAACAACGAGACCGGCGTCATCCAGCCCGTCGATCGCATCGCTGAAACCGCCAAGGCGGCGGGTGGCGTGCTCGTGATCGACGCCGTACAGGCGGCGGGCCGCATTCCGATCGATATGTCGGCCGGCTATGCCGACTATCTGATCCTGTCCTCGCACAAGATCGGCGGCCCCAAGGGCGTCGGCGCCATCGTCGCGGCGGCCGATCTGATGATTCCGAAGCCGCTGATCAATGGCGGCGGCCAGGAAAAGGGCCATCGCGCCGGCACCGAGAACCTTCCCGGTATCGCCGGTTTCAGCGCCGCCGCGCGCGCTTCGCTGGCCGGCCTTCAAGGCATCGACGCGGTGGCTCGACGCCGCGACGAGGTCGAGGTCCTGGTAAAATCCCTGGCGCCGGACGCGGAAATCTTCGGAAATGGCGCGCAAAGGCTTGCCAACACGACATTCTTCGCTATTCCCGGCGTGAAGGCCGAGACGGCGCAGATTGCCTTCGATCTCGCCGGCGTGGCGCTGTCGGCGGGGTCGGCCTGTTCGTCGGGCAAGGTCGGGCCGAGCCATGTGCTCAAGGCGATGGGATTTGGCGACAGCCTGGGTGCCTTGCGCGTGTCGATCGGCCATGCGACCGGCGCCGAGGATATCGAGCTGTTCCGGGCAGCACTCGCGGGCATCGCCGCGCGTCGTGCCGGTGCGGAGAAGGCCGCCTGAGCGGCGACAGGAATTCGGGCCTCCCGGGCCTGGTAGAGCCGTGCGTTGAAATGGCCGGGTGAATTCCCGGTCGGAACGCACTATATGGAACTTACGCCGCCCCGGCCGCCCATGCGTGGCCACTGGTGGTGCCATAGTTTGAAAACTGTCGGGCCTTGACCCCGGCGTGGATGGAGAACGCTTATGCCTGCTGTGCAGGAGACGATCGATCGGGTTCGAAAGATCGACGTCGACCAGTATAAATACGGATTCCAGACAGAGATCGCGATGGACAAGGCCCCCAAGGGCCTGAGCGAAGACATCATTCGCTTCATCTCTGCGAAGAAGGGCGAGCCGGACTGGATGCTGGAATGGCGTCTGGAAGCCTATTGTCGCTGGCTGACTCTGGAAGAGCCGACCTGGGCGCGCGTCGACTATCCGAAGATCGACTTCCAGGACATCTACTACTATGCGGCGCCGAAGAGCACGCCGGGCCCGACCTCGCTCAGCGAAGTCGACCCTGAGATCCTGAAGGTCTACGAGAAGCTCGGCATTCCGCTGAAGGAGCAGGAAATCCTCGCCGGCGTGCAGAAGACGGACGCCTCGGAGCTCGAGGAAGCCAACGACAATGTCTTCAAGTCGGGCCGTGTCGCGGTCGATGCGGTGTTCGATTCCGTCTCTGTCGTCACCACCTTCAAGAAGGAACTGGCCGAGGCCGGCGTCATCTTCTGCTCGATCTCGGAAGCCATCCGCGAGCATCCGGAGCTGGTGAAGAAATATCTCGGCTCGGTCGTGCCGACCTCCGACAATTTCTACGCCACGCTGAACTCGGCGGTGTTCACCGACGGTTCCTTCGTCTTCGTGCCGAAGGGCGTGCGCTGCCCGATGGAACTGTCGACCTACTTCCGCATCAACGAGAAGAACACCGGCCAGTTCGAGCGCACGCTGATCATCGCCGAGGAGGGGGCCTACGTCTCCTATCTCGAAGGCTGCACGGCGCCGCAGCGCGACGAGAACCAGCTGCATGCCGCAGTGGTCGAGCTGGTCGCGCTCGACGATGCCGAGATCAAATATTCGACGGTGCAGAACTGGTACCCCGGCGACGCCGAGGGCAAGGGCGGCATCTACAATTTCGTCACCAAGCGCGGTGACTGCCGCGGCGACCGTTCGAAGATCTCGTGGACGCAGGTCGAGACCGGCTCCGCCATCACCTGGAAATACCCGAGCTGCATCCTGCGCGGCGACGATTCCAGCGGCGAGTTCTATTCGATCGCGGTGTCGAACGGCTACCAGCAGGTCGACTCGGGCACCAAGATGATCCATCTCGGCAAGAACACGTCGAGCCGCATCATCTCCAAGGGCATCGCCGCCGGCTTTTCGCAGAACACCTATCGCGGTCAGGTCTCGGCGCATCGCAAGGCGACCAACGCCCGCAACTTCACCAACTGCGACTCGCTGCTGATCGGCGACCAGTGCGGCGCCCACACCGTGCCCTACATGGAAGCCAAGAACTCGACCGCCCAGTTCGAGCATGAAGCGACGACGTCGAAGATCTCCGAGGACCAGAAGTTCTACGTCATGCAGCGCGGCATCCCCGAGGAAGAGGCGATCGCGCTGATCGTCAACGGCTTCGTCAAGGACGTCATCCAGCAGCTGCCGATGGAATTCGCTGTCGAAGCGCAGAAGCTGATCGGCATCAGCCTTGAGGGAAGTGTGGGGTGACGAAGGCGCCCAAACGCGAATCCGCAGAAAAGCATGTCTATCTGCGGGATCGAATGGACAGCTGGGAAACGAGGCTGCAACTGGCGTTGTGTTTGGGCGCAGCGGGCGCTGCGTTGCTTGTCGCGGTTTATTCGCCGGATGGCTTTTGGCACGCACTTTTGGAAGCCTTGAAGCAGTTGTTAAATCGGGTTTAGCCGCGCAGACGGCTACGCATAGGACGAATGGAAGAAAATGCTTGAAATCAGAAACCTGCACGCCCGCATCGTCGATGACGGCACCGAGATCATCCGCGGCCTCAACCTGACGGTGAAGGCCGGCGAGGTCGCCGCCATCATGGGCCCGAACGGCTCGGGCAAGTCGACGCTGTCCTATATCCTCGCCGGCCGCGAGGACTATGAGGTGACCGAGGGCGACATCCTCTACAACGGCCATTCGATCCTCGAAATGGACCCGGCAGAGCGCGCCACCGCCGGCATCTTCTTGGCCTTCCAGTATCCGATGGAGATACCGGGCGTCGCGACCATGGAATTCCTGAAGGTGGCGATGAACGAGCAGCGCAAGGCGCGCGGCGAGGAGCCGCTGAAGATCCCGGAATTTCTGAAGCGCGTGAAGGACGCCGCCGCCTCGCTCAACATGGACATGGCGATGCTGAAGCGGCCGCTCAATGTCGGCTTCTCCGGCGGCGAGAAGAAGCGCGCCGAGATCCTGCAGATGAAGCTGCTCGAACCAAAACTCTGCGTGCTCGACGAGACCGATTCCGGCCTCGACATCGATGCGCTGAAGATCGTCTCCGACGGCGTCAACGCGCTGCGTTCGCCGGAGCGCGCCATCGTCGTCATCACCCACTACCAGCGCTTGCTGGAGCACATCGTGCCGGACAGCGTCCACGTGCTCTACAAGGGCCAGGTCATCAAGTCGGGCGACAAGTCGCTGGCGCTCGACCTCGAAGCCAATGGCTACGCCGGCGTGATCGGCGAAGCCGCGTGAGATGCCAGCAGGCGAGGCGAGAGCAATGAACATGCACGCACAGCCCCAGCGCACCCCCGCCGAAACGGCGCTGATCGACGCCTTCGGCGAACGGCTTTCGCTGCTGCCCGGCGATGGCGCGGTGATGATGAAGCGCGACGACGCGATCGAGACGATCAAGCGCGGCCTGCCGTCGCGGCGCGTCGAGTCATGGCACTATACGGACCTGCGCCGGCTGCTGAACCTCAATCCGGTGCCGGACTTCGAGCCGGCTGCCACGGCCAAGGCCATGGCGCCGGTGCTGGAAGGCTCCGCCGTGCTGCCGGTGCTGAACGGCGCCTCGACCGCGAAGCTGCCTGCCGTCGAGGGCGTGACCGTGCAGCGCCTGTCTGAAAAGCTCACCGACGGCAGCGTGGCGCCGGGGCTCGATCCCTATGGCGCCGATGACGCGATCGGCGCGCTGAACACCGCCTTTGTCGCCGACGGCTATTTCGTCGACATCGCCGACGGCACGGAACTGGAGAAGCCGATCGAACTGCAGAACCTGCAGTCCGGCGGCCAGGCGCATGTGCGGCTTCTGACGCGCGTCGGCGCCGGCGCCAAGGCGACCATCGTCGAACGCCAGTCGGGCGAGGGTGTCGGCCTTGTCAGCTCCGTCAGCCAACTCGTGCTCGGCGACGGCGCAGAGGTGACCTGGCTGATCGTGCAGGAGCAATCTGATACCGCCACGCATCTTGCTCAGTTCAAGGCGCATCTCGGCAAGGATGCGAAGCTGACGCTGTTCGTGATGAACGCCGGCGGCAGGCTGGTGCGTCAGGAAGTCGTGGTGCGCACGACCGGCGAGGGCGCCGATTTCAAATTGCGCGGCATCAACCTTCTGGCCGGCGACACCCATACCGACACCACCATGGTGCTCGACCATGCCGTGCCACACACCACCTCGACCGAAGTGATCCGCAACGTGGTCACCGGCAAGGCGCGCGGCGTCTTCCAGGGCCGCATCAACGTGCATCAGCATGCGCAGAAGACCAACGCCAAGATGGCCTGCAACACGCTGCTGCTGTCGGATGACGGCGAGTTCTCAACCAAGCCGGAATTGGAGATCTTCGCCGACGACGTCGTCTGCGGCCATGGCGCGACCGTCACCGAGATCGACCACGACCATCTCTTCTACCTGATGGCGCGCGGCATCGACGAGAAGAGCGCGCGCGGCCTGCTGGTCAAGGCTTTCGTCGCCGAAGTGATCGAGGAACTGGAAGACGAGGCGCTCGTCGAGGCGCTGGAAGCGCGGCTCGACGATTGGTTTTTGACGCACGGGTAAGCGCCTGTCTTCTCCCCTCGCGGGAGAAGGTGGATCGGCGCGCGGCGCCGAGCGGGGTGCTGGACGGAGTGAGGCGGTGCCTCGGAAGAGCTTGTGATGGACAAGAAAGTCGAATCCACCCCCTACGACGTCGAGGCCATCCGCCGCGATTTCCCGATCCTGTCGCGGGAAGTCTATGGCAAGCCGCTGGTCTACCTCGACAATGGCGCCTCGGCGCAGAAGCCCAAAGCCGTGCTCGACGCCATCCAGCACGCCTACAGCCAGCAATACGCCAACGTCCATCGTGGCCTGCACTTCCTGTCGAATGCCGCGACCGACGCTTATGAGAAGGCGCGGGAGACGGTGCGCCGCTTCCTCAATGCGCCGAGCACCGACAACATCGTCTTCACCTCCAACACCACCTCGGCGATCAACACGGTCGCCTATGGCTACGGCATGCCCAACATCGGCGAGGGCGACGAGATCGTGCTGTCGATCATGGAGCACCACTCCAACATCGTGCCGTGGCATTTCATCAGGGAGAGGCAGGGCGCCAAGCTGGTCTGGGTGCCGGTCGACGATCTCGGCGCCTTCCACATCGAGGAATTCGAGAAGCGGCTGACCGCGCGCACAAGACTCGTCGCCATCACCCAGATGTCGAACGCGCTGGGCACGGTGACGCCGATCAAGGAGATCGTGCGCATCGCGCATGCCCGCGGCATCCCGGTGCTGGTCGACGGCAGCCAGAGCGCCGTGCACATGCCGATCGACGTGCAGGACCTCGACTGCGATTTCTTCGTCTTCACCGGCCACAAGGTCTACGGCCCCTCCGGCATCGGCGTGCTCTACGGCAAGAAGCACATGCTGGAGGAGATGCGGCCCTTCATGGGTGGCGGCGAGATGATCGAGGAAGTGACGGAGGACATCGTCACCTACAACGAGCCGCCGCATCGTTTCGAGGCCGGCACACCGCCGATCGTGCAGGCGATCGGCCTCGGCGCCGCGCTCGAATATATGGAAAAGGTCGGCCGCGAGCGCATCGCCGCGCACGAGGCGGATCTCAAGGACTATGCCCATGAGCGGCTGCGCGCCATCAATTCGCTGCGCATCTTCGGTGACGCGCCGGGCAAGGGCGCCATCATCTCGTTCGAATTGCAGGGCATACATGCCCATGACGTGTCGATGGTGATCGACCGGCAGGGCGTGGCAGTGCGCGCCGGCACCCATTGCGCCCAGCCGCTGTTGAAACGCTTCGGCGTGACCTCCACATGCAGGGCATCGTTCGGCATGTATAATACCAGGGCCGAAGTCGACGCTTTGGCCGATGCGCTGGAAAAGGCGCGAAAGTTCTTCGGGTGACGACCATGGAAGATGCGAGCACCACCGCAGAGACAGCTCCGGAAACGGCCGCGAACGGCGTGGTTTCGGCTTCTGCCATTCCTGCCGACGAGCTGGCGCGACTGACCGACGACATCGTCTCGGCGCTGAAGACGGTCTACGACCCGGAAATCCCCGCCGACATCTACGAACTCGGCCTCGTCTACAAGATCGATATCGAGG
>NZ_RZOT01000959.1:0-820 GCF_003999085.1 Mesorhizobium sp. M4A.F.Ca.ET.090.04.2.1 | reverse complement strand
GCCGATAGCGGTGGCAAACAGGAAGCCGACGCCGATCATCGCCAGCACGCCGAGCATGCCGAGCAGGAAGGGATCGCCGAGGCGCTCGCGGAAAAGCCCGAAAACGATCGCCGCACCGGTCAGGACAACGATGAAGATGATGAGCCGGGTCACGGCACCCGGACGCGTGTTCTGGTCGACGATCGGTACCGGATAGAAATCGCCGCGCGTTTCCTTGGCCATGTGCCCCCTGCTCGTGATTCCGGTGCCCGACACCCCGCGGACGGCCGGTTGAATCACATTCTCCTGTAGCGGAAAAGGCCCCGGCGGCAAATGTCAGATAAAAATGGCGCCGGGCAATGGATTCGTGTTTCAAACTGTTCACGAAGCGTGATGCCAACTTGCGGCGGCTGGTCCGCACGGTTTAGTGTCGCGTCACCTCAAAAAAGGGCGGTGCACCGATGCTGCAGTGGCTGGATAGCGTGGCGGGTCCTGGTTATGTCGCCGCAATCCTGTGGACGTTTGCCGCGCTCGTTCTGCTGGTGGTCGTTCTCCTCATCATCAAGCTGGTGCGCAGCCTGACGTTCGGGACATTCGTCGCCGGCGGCCGCAACCGCAAGACCAGGCTGGCCGTCATGGACGCCACGGCGGTCGACAGTCACCGCCGGTTGGTGCTGGTGCGCCGCGACGACATTGAACACCTCATCCTGATCGGCGGCCCGACCGACGTCGTCGTCGAGCGCGACATCAGGCTTGCAGCACCGCGCCGCCCGGCATTGACCGGAGACAGCGGCCAGCAGCAGGCCCAGGCGCCGCGGCCGCGCCCCACCCAGCCGGCACC
>NZ_RZOT01000958.1:0-831 GCF_003999085.1 Mesorhizobium sp. M4A.F.Ca.ET.090.04.2.1 | reverse complement strand
CCTCGATCATGCCCGGCAAGGTCAACCCGACCCAGTGCGAAGCGCTGACGCAGGTCTGCGTGCAGGTGTTCGGCAACAATGCCGCGCTGACCTTCGCCGGCAGTCAGGGCCATTTCGAGCTCAATGTCTACAACCCGCTGATGGCCTATAATTTCCTGCAGTCGGTGCAGTTGCTCGCCGATGCCTCGGTCTCCTTCACTGACAATTGCGTGGTCGGCATCGAGGCGCGCGAGGACAACATCAAGGCAGCGCTCGACCGCTCGCTGATGCTGGTCACGGCGCTGGCGCCGACCATCGGCTACGACAACGCCGCCAAGATCGCCAAGACGGCGCACAAGAAGGGCACAACCCTGCGCGAGGAAGCACTGGCGACAGGCCTGGTCAGCGAGGCCGACTACGACCGGCTGGTACGGCCGGAGGACATGACGCATCCGGGGTAAGCTAGTATCACCGGCGTAACCGGGTGAACAATCTGTCGCCACATCGGCATCTTTGGTGAACAGTCTGCCTGCTCTATCTGGGTTGTCATTCCAATCCTCCCGGAGAGAGTCCCATGTCCATCAACACTTCTGTCGCCGGTTCCGGCGTCGCTTCCAACAGCTCCACCACCATCCTGCTCGGCCGCATCCTGCTGGCCGTCATCTTCCTGCTTTCGGGCTTCGGCAAGCTCACCGCGATTGCCGGCACCGCAGGCTATTTTGGCAGCCTCGGCCTGCCGCTGCCGACCGTGACCGCCGTCCTCGTCGGCCTCATCGAGCTGCTCGGCGGCCTCGCCGTCCTCGTCGGCTTCCAGACCCGCATCGTTGCCTGGGTGCTGGCGATCTTCACGGT
>NZ_RZOT01000957.1:0-834 GCF_003999085.1 Mesorhizobium sp. M4A.F.Ca.ET.090.04.2.1 | reverse complement strand
CGGCATAGCTGCCGACCTGACCGCCGCCCTCGCCGCGCGCGTCGAGCATCTGCAACTCACCACGGAATTTCTGCAGCACGACCTCGGTCGTGTAGCGGTCATTGCCGGTCTGGTCCTGCCATTTGCGCGTCTGCAACTGGCCCTCGACATAGACCTTCATGCCCTTCTTCAGATACTGCTCGGCCACCTTGGCGATCTGGTCGTTGAAGATGACGACGTTGTGCCACTCGGTCTTTTCCTTGCGCTCGCCGGAATTCTTGTCGCGCCAGCTTTCCGAGGTGGCGATGCGGATGTTGACGACCGGCTCACCCGAGTTCAGGCGGCGGATTTCCGGGTCCGCCCCGAGATTGCCGACCAGAATGACCTTGTTGACGCTACCCGCCATCGTACTTCTCCGCGCTCATCCGAAACAAATTTTTGACGCCGCACCTTACAGCTTGCGGGCAATCGCCGCCCGTCGTGACTGGCTTTTCCCACAAGGTTTTTGTTCTCTTTTCGTTCTATGATGTGGGGGATGCGCTGTCAATGGTTGTCAGCAGCATGTAGTGTTCCGGCCCGGAATTTCCACGTGATCGGGAACGGATGGGGTGCCAGGTGAAGTCGATCGCACATGGGGACCAGCAGCGCGAGCAATGGCGGGCGGGCGTCGAGACACGCATGCTGGTATCGGCCAGCAACGGCGCGGCGCAACTCTGCATATTCGAACAATGGGTCGAGCCCACGGTCGGCGCCCCGACCCATTGGCATTCGGTCGAGGAGGTGCTCACGGTCGTCGCCGGGATGGCCGAGGTGTGGATCGATGACCAGCACAGCGTCCTGACGTCAGGCCAGTCT
>NZ_RZOT01000956.1:0-835 GCF_003999085.1 Mesorhizobium sp. M4A.F.Ca.ET.090.04.2.1 | reverse complement strand
ACCTCGGGTGCCGCGGGGCGTCGACGATCACCGCCAATGCCGGCGAGAGCAGCCGCCGGCTCGGATAGTAGAGATGATAGCCGGCGAAGGGCGGGCTCCAGTCGCCGAGCACCAGCGTCAGGCGCCCCTCGGCGATGTGGCGGCTGACGAGGCTTTCCGGCACATAGGCGATGCCTGAGCCGCTGATCGCGGCGTCGACCATCGGGATGGTCGAGTTGAAGGTGAGTTGGCCCTCCACCCGGACCCTGAGGTCGCGGCCGCCCTTGGCGAATTCCCACGCATAGAGGCCTCCGAACGTCGTCAGCCGCAGGTTGATGCAGTCGTGCCCGACCAGATCCTGCGGTGTCCTGGGCGCCGGGCGGCGGGAGAAATAGTCTGGCGAGGCGACGGCCACCAGCCGCCAGTCCGGGCCGATCCGCACCGCGATCATGTCCTTGTCGATGCTCTCGCCGAGCCGCACGCCGGCATCGAAGCGCTCCTCGACGATGTTGCGCATGCCGTTGTCGCTGTAGAGCTCGACATTGAGGTCGGGATAGTCGCGAAGCACCGGCTCGAGCCTTGGCCAGACGGTCGACTGCAGCGCGTGGTCGGAGAGCGTGATGCGGACCGTTCCCGACGGCTTGTCGCGAAAGGCCACCAGGCTTGCCAGGTCGGCTTCGATCTCCTCGAAACGCGGCACGAGCGACTGGTAGAGCCGCTCGCCCGCCTCGGTCGGCGCGACGCTTCGCGTCGTGCGCGTCAGCAGCCGAACGCCCAGGCGCGCTTCCAATTCCTTGATCGTGTGGCTGAGCGTCGACTGCGAGGTTCCGAGCTTCGCCGCTGCCCTGTTGCTGTC
>NZ_RZOT01000955.1:0-840 GCF_003999085.1 Mesorhizobium sp. M4A.F.Ca.ET.090.04.2.1 | reverse complement strand
GGGTATGCAGCACCGAGCGCGGCACGGGCAGGATCGCTTCTTGGCCGCTCAGCGGCTCGCGGATGATGCCGGAGAAGAACCCCGAGGCCGCCTTGTTCGGCTTGCCTGGCCTGACACAGATGGTCGGCAGCCTGATGCCGATGCCGTCGAAGAAGCCGCGCCGCGTATAGTCGGCGAGCAACGCCTCGCTCATCTGCTTCTGCGTGCCGTAGGATGTCAGCGGCGTCGGATGGAACTCGTCCGGGATGACATCCGGGAACGGCGCGCCGAATACCGCGATCGACGAGGTGAAGACGAGGCGCGGCGAAAACCCCGCCAGCCGCACGGCGTCGAACAGCGCGCGCGTGCCGTCGAGATTGACGCGGTAGCCGAGGTCGAAATTGGCTTCCGCCTCGCCCGACACAATGCCAGCCAGATGGAAGATCACATCGGGGCGCGAAGCGACCAAGCTAGCGGCTGCTCCAGGTGCCGCGAGATCGCCAGTGCGGATGGAGACATCGACCCCTGGCATGGCGGGCCCTTCAGATGCCACGATATCGTGTAGGTCGAGCGCGCTGATCTTGCGGCCGCGCAGTTGCCCGTCCCTGGCCAGCCGGGCAATCAGCTTGCGGCCGACCATGCCGGCCGCGCCCGTAATCAACACGCGCATCTCAAGGATCCTTCTTACGCTGGCTGCGGCCACGCAGCCAGAACACGACAAAAATCGCCACCATGAAGACGGCCGCGATGACTGCGGCCAGGATGGTCGAGACGCTGCCGGCCGCCAGCATCACCCGCGGCAGGAAATAGGCGGCGATGCCGAACAGGAGCAGCACCCAGAACGCGCCAAGCGCCGCATTG
>NZ_RZOT01000954.1:0-841 GCF_003999085.1 Mesorhizobium sp. M4A.F.Ca.ET.090.04.2.1 | reverse complement strand
CCGGTCGCCGAGGCCAAAAGCACACCGGCCACGACGCCGCCGACGGCGCCGCCCAACGCCCCGCTCTGCGTCTTGCCGGGCGAGATCGACGGCGCCAGCTTCGGGCCGCCAACGGCGCGACCGACGAAATAGGCCGCTATGTCGGTCGCCCAGACGACGGCGAACAGGAAGAGGATCGCAATCAGGCCGGAATGGTCGCCGTCGCGCAGCATCGCCAGCGACAGGCCCGAGAGCGACGCATAGGCCAGGCCCGGGGCATCCCATTGCGCCGTCCCGCGCATTCGAGCGCCGGCCGCCGTGACGACAACCATGATCGCGACGAGGATCAGCTGCCAGGACGCCGGCACGCCGGCAATCAAGGTGCCGACGAAAGCCAGCAGCAGCGCTTCCGGCAGAAAGCCCAGGGCGCCGCCGGTTGTCGGGCGCGACATGCGTGACCATTCGTAGAAGATGGTGCAGGCGATGAAGC
This sequence comes from Mesorhizobium sp. M4A.F.Ca.ET.090.04.2.1, assembly GCF_003999085.1. Lineage (NCBI taxonomy): Bacteria > Pseudomonadati > Pseudomonadota > Alphaproteobacteria > Hyphomicrobiales > Phyllobacteriaceae > Mesorhizobium > Mesorhizobium sp. M4A.F.Ca.ET.090.04.2.1. The sequence continues at coordinate 372 of NZ_RZOT01000954.1, read as the reverse complement.
TGCAGAGCAAGCGGAACGGCATGCCGCCGAGCCAGGTGAGTCCGAGGGTGACGGCGGCCAGTACGAGCGCCGAAATCACACGCAGCTGGAGATTGCTCATCTGGCCGCCGCTCACGAAGCGACGTCTTGGGCGGCAAGCCCGCCGAAACGGCGCTCGCGGCTTGCGAAGTCGCGCAGCGCGTCGGCCAGGTGTTCCCGGCTGAAATCGGGCCAGTAGCAAGGCAGGAACACAAGCTCGCTGTAGGCCGCCTGCCAGAGAAGGAAATTCGACAACCTCAGCTCGCCGCTGGTGCGGATGACCAGCTCCGGGTCGGGAATGCCATCGGTGTCGAGCGCGCCGGCAAAGGCCTCCGCCGTGATAGCCTCGGCGGT
>NZ_RZOT01000953.1:0-843 GCF_003999085.1 Mesorhizobium sp. M4A.F.Ca.ET.090.04.2.1 | reverse complement strand
CGCCAGCACCAGCCGCCCCTCGGCGTCGGTGTTGCCGATCTCGACGGTGATGCCCTTGCGGCTCGTCAGCACATCGCCCGGCCGGAAGGCGTTGCCGGCTATCGAGTTCTCGACCGCCGGGATCAAGACGCGCAGCCGTACGTTGCGCCTGGCGGCCATAATCATGGAGGCAAGGCCCAGCACGTTGGCGGCGCCACCCATGTCCTTCTTCATCAGCAGCATGCCTGATGACGGCTTGATGTCGAGGCCGCCGGTGTCGAAGCAGACGCCCTTGCCGACCAGCGTCACCTTCGGCGCCTCCGGTGGGCCCCAGAGCATGTCGATCAGCCGCGGCGCGTTTGTGGAGGCGCGGCCGACCGCGTGGATCATCGGGAGGTTCTGCTTGAGGAGATCGTCGCCCATGATTACCGACACCTCGGCCTGGTGCGTGGCGGCCAAGACCCGCGCCGCTTTTTCCAGCTCGTCCGGTCCCATGTCGCTGGTTGGCGTGTTGACGAGGTCGCGGGTCAGGAAAACGCCATCGGCGATGCGGCGGACATGCGCGGCATCGGCGCCCGCCGGCAGGGCGAAGCGGAGCTGCCTGCCGGGCTTCTTGCCATAGCGGGTGAAGGCATAGCCGCCAAGCACAAGCCCGATCGCCGCAAGGTCCGGCCAGGCCGGCTCGACGGCGAAGTGCCAGTCACCTTCCGGCAGGGCTCTCGCCAGGGCACCAACGGTGAGCGCGCCATCGCCATCGCCAAGGCCGAACAGGACGCCGGCAAGCGCGCCGTCCTCGCCCGGCAAGGGCAGCGTCCTGCCGGCCTCGCCGGAAAAGCCGTTGGCCCGGGCCCAGGCAATCACGGC
>NZ_RZOT01000952.1:0-851 GCF_003999085.1 Mesorhizobium sp. M4A.F.Ca.ET.090.04.2.1 | reverse complement strand
CGCTGCCAATGGTCGAGCGCAGCCGCCTGGCCGACTCGTATCGACCGCGCACCTCCACGCTACGAAGGGCAGCAAGGATAGTGGCCGCATCAATGTCCCGAATGCACTTGTGCCCACAGGTGAGATAGGCGAAGTCGAGTAGCCATTTGACCTTGGTGATAGTCCGGTCGGCACGTCCCTCTTTCTTCAGCTTGTCCACATATTCCTCGGCGATTGATCGAAAGCTGTCCTTTGCCGAACCGACCTTTCGCAACTTGCGTTCCTGCGCGGGATCGATGCCAGTGAGGAGGAGACGTTTGGCGTCATCGCGCGCCTTGCGTGCTTCGGCGAGCGAAATAAGGGGATAGCTGCCCAACGCCAGAAGCTTCTGCTTGCCGTCAAATCGATAGGCGAGGCGCCATAGGCGGGATCCGGTGGGCTGCACCCAGAGCTGGAGCCCGCCACCATCAGACAATTTCAATAGCTTGGAAGCAGGACGGGCATTTCGGCATTTCACGTCGGAAAGGGCCATTTGTGGGACACCTCCCTTTGGCTGTTTCGATACCATCAGGATGTCCAGTACCAACGGAAATACCAGCCCTCCGCCTCGTTAGACCAAATACGCCGAAATTCCATGAAACGCGCTCAATCGCGCCATCCTTCCCAAAAAGATGAACGATTTCAGTTGTTTGTGCAAACAGAAGCGTAGAAGATTCGGCGAAAGGGAGTGTCGGGAGAGGAGGGGATGGTGCCCAGAGGCGGATTCGAAGCGAAGGAAATCTGGCTTTGTTTCCAAATAGTTGACGCCCACACAAGAGCAGGGATAGCCAACAAAAATACCAACAAAATATTTCTGTGGATTGGTTCGGTTC
>NZ_RZOT01000951.1:0-854 GCF_003999085.1 Mesorhizobium sp. M4A.F.Ca.ET.090.04.2.1 | reverse complement strand
GCAGACCATGGTCCGCATCTACGACCGGGTCATGAAAAGCAGCAAGCAGCGCCGCTACTATGGCGGCAGCGGCTTCTACAATTTCGGCTATTGGGCGACGGGCGCCGCGTCGCAGCGCGAAGCCAGCGAGGCGCTTGTCGACACGCTGCTGGCACGGCTCCCGGACAAGGGCGGCCGGATCCTCGACGTCGCCTGCGGGCTCGGCGCGTCGACCAGGCGTCTGCTCGCCTCCTACCCGCCGGAGGCGGTCACTGCCATCAACATCTCGGCCGCGCAGGTCGCGACGGCGCGCCAGAATGCGCCCGGCGCGACGGTGTTGCAGATGGACGCCGCCAAGCTTGCCTTTCCCGACGCGAGCTTCGACGCCGTGATCTGCGTCGAGGCCGCCTTCCACTTCGATACCCGCGCCGCCTTCCTCGCGGAAGCCTTGCGCGTGCTCAAGCCCGGCGGCGCGCTCGTGCTCTCCGACATCCTGTTTCGCGGTTTCACCGCTCCGGTCGCCGACCGCCTCGGCGTGCCGAAGCCCAATCTGGTCCCGGACATCGTTTCTTACCGGGCGCTCTTCGAGGCCGTCGGCTTTCAGGATATCAGGGTCGAAGACAGGACTGACGACTGCCTCGGCGGCTTCCGCCGCAGCCTCGTCGCATGGCCGGCCTCGGAACGGGGCAAGGGCGCCATGAGCCTGAAGTCCAGCCTCGGCACCGCCCTCGTCTGCCGGTTGATTGCCGGCTATTTCGGCGCTGTCTCCAAGGCCTATCTCCTGGTCTCGGCACGAAAGCCCTGAGGCGAGGGCCAGTCCGGGGCCTCATCACATTTTGGTCATTTCCGCGAATCCTGATGGCGCCGCCATAATT
>NZ_RZOT01000950.1:0-856 GCF_003999085.1 Mesorhizobium sp. M4A.F.Ca.ET.090.04.2.1 | reverse complement strand
ATATTGTCGGGATCGAGCCCGCCGCAGCCGAGGATGATGATGCGCTCGCCAGCCTGGCGGACGAGCGCGGCCAGAAGCTCGGCGCCCTCCAGTGCCGAGTCGCGCTGGCCGCTGGTCAGCACGCGGCCGACCTTGCAGCGGACCAGTGCCTCGAGTGCCTCGGCCGGGTCGCGCGTCATGTCGAAGGCGCGGTGGCAGGTGACGTTGAGCGCGCCAGCCGCACGCGCCAGTTCACCCATGCGGGTCTCGTCGATGGTGCCGTCGGCGTTCAGGCAGCCGACGACGACGCCGGCGACGCAGAGGTCGGCAAGCGCGCTGACATCGGCGAGCATCGAACGGTATTCGGCCTCGCTATAGAGGAAATCGCCGCCGCGCGGCCTGACGATGACGTGGAACGGAATGGTGGCAAGCTCGAGCGCCGCGCGCACAGTGCCGAGGCTCGGCGTGATGCCGCCTTCGACCAGGCTGGCGCAGAGTTCGACCCGGTCGGCGCCGGCGGCCTGCGCGGCAAGCAGCCCGTCAATGCCTTCGACACAGAGCTCGATCAGGGTTGGCTGAGAATTCTTGGTCAAGATGCGGTCCGTCCGTATTTTCGGCGACAGCCCTAGCATCGGGTCCGCTGCCGTGAAAGCGGCAATGATCGGTCCAGCAGGCGGCGGGCGGCCTGCATTCGACAAGGTATGCTTGACAATTCAATAACTGAGGAGTTATGAGTTAATTCATAGCCGACGGGTTATTTATCGGGTGCGGCGGGAAAAGCGGCGCCCCGCCCGCCGCTCGGCGAAACAAGGAACCCTGGAGAAGCCAGGAACTCCGGGTGCTCGGCACCCGGGGCTTGTAATAACACGCCCGAAGG
>NZ_RZOT01000094.1:0-13488 GCF_003999085.1 Mesorhizobium sp. M4A.F.Ca.ET.090.04.2.1 | reverse complement strand
GTGCGCGCCTTTGGCGGCGCCGCAATGGCGCGGGCCGCCGACGAGGCGCTGGTCAAGATCGGCGCCGTGCTGCCCGATACCGAGAAGGACCGCATCGCCCGCACCGAGATCCACACGCCGATGTGGGTGGTGAGCGATGCCGCGCGCGAGGCGATCGACCTGATCGAGCGCGCGATCGAGAAACGCCAGGTCCTGACCATTGACTATTCGGACGAGGCCGGGCGCGGCACGGCGCGCGACATCCGGCCGCTCGGCCTGTGGTTCTGGGGCAAGGTGTGGACGCTGGTCGCCTGGTGCGAGATGCGCGACGATTTCCGCGCCTTCCGCATCGACCGCATTGCCTCGGTGGTGATCGCCGGCCGCGTCTACAAACCGGAGCGCGGCAAGCAGCTCGCCGATTTCTACCGCGCGGTGGAGCGCAGCGAGGACTATGGCATGACGCCGGACCGGGCGGCGCGCAACTGAAGGCTCGAAGGCCAATAAAAAAGCCCGCTCGAAGCGGGCTTTTTTGTTGGCATGCCGAGAATTCTACTCCTCGTCGTCCGTGTCCTTGTCCTTCGACTTCAGCGCCGAGAGCTTGGCGAAGACGGCGTTGGCGTCGAGCTCGGCGTCCTCGTCCTTCGGCTTTTCCGGCGCCGGGACCAGCCGTTCCGTCAACGCCGCCGGCAGCAGCGTGTCGCCGACCGGCTGCGCCTGCTCGCGGCCGCGCGAGGCGCGGTTGACTTCCATGTCGAGGTCGATCTGCGAGGCGAGACCCAGCGTCACCGGATCCATCGGCTGCAGATTGGCCGAATTCCAGTGCTTGCGCTCGCGGATCTGCTCGATCGTCGACTTGGTGGTGCCTACAAGACGGGCAATCTGCGCGTCCTTCAGTTCGGGATGGTTGCGCACCAGCCAGAGGATGGCATTCGGCCGGTCCTGACGCTTCGACAGCGGCGTGTAGCGCGGGCCCTTGCGCTTGGATTCCGGCACCCTGACCTTTGGGTCGGACAGCTTCAGTCGATGGTTCGGGTCCTTCTCGGCGCGCGCGATCTCGTCGCGGGTCAGCTGGCCGGTCATGATCGGGTCCATGCCCTTGATGCCTTGCGCCGATTCGCCGTCGGCGATCGCCTTGACCTCAAGCGGATGCAGCCCGCAGAACTGGGCGATCTGCTCGAAGGAGAGCGCGGTGTTGTCGACCAGCCAGACGGCGGTCGCCTTGGGCATCAGCAGCGTATTGGCCATTTCCAAAAATCCTTCTCGTTCGCCCGCGTTCCCGCGCGGGCGGTGGTTTTAGAGCCACCAAAATGGGAAATTCGCGGCCTGTATAACCGCTCCGTCACCATTTCGCAATGTTTTTGGAGAGCCCTGGAGGAGAGGCCGGGCACGGCCGCGGCCCAAGAAAGACAAAACCCGCCGGACTGGGTCCAGCGGGTTCGGAACCGGAGACGAGCAAGCGTCTTCGACGGCTCTGGCTTCGCAACGCTGCCCCGGCCTCACGGCCGGGGCGCGCTTGAGATCAAAGAGCCTGGCGGGCGATACGCTCGATGTCGGCGCGGTTGATGCCGAGGTCGTGAAGCTGACGGGCGTTGAGCTTGTTCAGCTCGCGCACGGTCTCGTTGTACATGCGCCAGTTACGGAAAGCGCGGATCGGGTTCATGGCGGGTCTCCAGTCGTTGGTTGATTTGTTCGATGCCGTGTAAATAGGCACCGCCGCCTGAGAATTGAACGGACGCTTTTGCATGGCGGCAATGCGTTTTGTGCATTGCAGCATTAAGCTCTTGTTCAGCTTTTCCGCAGGCGATTTACACACCAGGGCGCGTCGAGATTCAGGTCAGGCCGAGGCGGAGTCGAAGACGGGCGCGGGGCGACCAAAACGGTGGTTTCCGAGAACCGGAGCGGAGCGTACTTCCGCATGTCCCGGAGAAGTGGTCCCGGTTTTCCGACAAGGACATGCGGCAGCAAGGAAACTACGTGAGCACCGGAAGCGCAGGAAAGCGCCGTTTGCAGGCCGGCCTCACCTGAATATCGATGCATCCTAGCCGACGTCGAGCACGATCTTGCCGATATGCTCCCCATCCTCCATCCGCTCATGCGCCCGCCAGGCTTCGCTGAGCGGCAGGATCGTGTCCATCACCGGCGCTATCTTGCGGCTGCCGAGCAACGGCCAGACCTGCGCCTCCAGCGCCACGGCGATCGCCGCCTTGAATTCGACCGTGCGCGGCCTCAGCGTCGAGCCGGTATGGGTGAGCCGCTTGACCATGAGCCTGGAGAAATCGACACTCGCCGCCGCCCCGCCCTGCACGGCGATCTGGACGATGCGGCCTTCCACCGCCGCGGCCTCGTAATTGCGTGTCACATAGTCTCCGGCGATCATGTCGAGGATCACATTGGCGCCCTTGCCACCAGTCGCGTCCTTGACCGCGGCGACGAAGTCCTCCTCGCGGTAATTAATCGCCCGGTCGGCGCCGAGCTTCAGGCAGGCGTCGCATTTTTCCCTGCTGCCGGCGGTGGTGATGACGTAGGCGCCGAAGGCCGACGCCAACTGGATCGCCGTGGTGCCGATGCCCGACGAACCGCCATGCACCAGCAGCGTTTCGCCGCACTTCAAGCCGCCGCGCTCGAACACATTGTGCCAGACAGTGAAATAGGTTTCCGGCACCGCCGCCGCTTCGGTGTGGGTGAAGCCGGCCGGCAGCGGCAGCACGCTGCCGGCGTGCACCTTGACATATTCGGCGTATCCGCCGCCGGGGGTGAGCGCGCAGACCCGGTCGCCGATGCGCCAGCGCGATATCTCGTCGCCAAGTGCCGCGACTTCGCCCGAGACCTCGAGCCCCGGCAGATCGGAGGCGCCGGGCGGCGGCGGATAGGCGCCCTTGCGCTGCAGCACATCCGGCCGGTTTACGCCGGCGGCACGCACCCGGATCAGGACCTCGCCTGGCCCCGGCAGGGGCACATCGCGCGTTTCCGGCTTCAGCACCCGCGGCCCGCCTGGCGCCGAGATCGCGATCGCCATCATCTTCGCCGGAATCTTCTGTGCGCTCGCCATGAATTGTCCCGTCCTCGTCTGGCCTCTTTGGCTGGCCGTTTGCATCAGCACCCGTGCCCTATGTATGCTCATTGTCGAATCCGGCAAATGGCATATCAGGGAGGAGCGACGATGGCGATCTTCGACGACGAACCCGTTAAGAAGGCGCGCCCGCATGAGATCGGGCAGGATCTGGCCCTGCTTTCGGCCGACGAACTGTCCGAGCGGATCGGCATGCTGCGCGACGAGATCGCCCGGCTGGAAGCCGAGTTGAAGGCCAAGGGAGCGACCAAATCAGCGGCCGAGGCGCTGTTCCGCCGCGGCTAGCGTTGAAAGCGGCAGTGTTCGCCGCCGAAAAGCCCGAATGCGCCTGTCAGACCAGCGCCACGAACCTCCAGCCGGATCAGCCAATGTTTGCGACCTACCGACCGATCCTCTCGCTGCTTCGCGGCACGGCCTTCCTGCTCGCGGCGTCCGGCCTGCACGGGCTGCTGCTGCCGTTGCGAGGCCAATTGGAGGGCTTTTCCACGGCATCGCTGGGCTTGATGGGCACCGCCTGGGCCGGCGGCTTCGTCACCGGCTGCTTCTTTGCGCCGCGCCTGGTTCGCCGCGCCGGCCATGTCAGGGCCTTCGGCGCCTTTGCCGCGTCGGGCGCCATCGTCGCTTTGCTCACCGGCCTTATCATCGATGAATATGTCTGGATCCTGCTGCGCGCCTTCACCGGCTTCACCATGGCTGGCGCCTTCATGGTCATCGAAAGCTGGCTGAACGAGAAGGCCACCAACGAGAACCGCGGCACCGTCTTCGGCCTCTACATGATGGTCACCTATGCATCGATCATGGGCGGCCAGATGATCGTCGCCGGCGGCGACGTGAAGTCGGCTTCGCTGTTCATGATCACCGGCATCCTGTTCTGCCTGTCGCTGATCCCGACCGCCGTCTCGACGCAGTCGCATCCGAAGCCGCTGCAGGACGTGAAGCTCGACGTGAAGGGGCTCTACGCCAATTCGCCGGTGTCGGCGATTGCCTGCCTGTTGATCGGCATTGCCAACGGCGCCTGGGGCACGCTCGGCGCCGTCTATGGCGCCCGCATCGGCATCTCAACGGCCGAGATCGCGCTGATGATGAGCCTGGTGGTGGTGGCGGGAGCGGCCATGCAGCTTCCGGCGGGACGCCTCTCGGACAAGACCGACCGCCGTTTCGTGCTGGCGGGTGCGGCCTTTGGCGCAGCCTTGTTTGCCATTTTCGTCTTCCTGTTCGAGCCGCGCTCCGGCGTCTTCGTCATCGTCTTGACCGCCGCCTACGGCGCTTTCGCCTACACGCTCTATTCGATCGCAGTGGCGCATGCCAACGACCACGCGCGGGCGGAGGATTTCGTCAAGGTTTCGGGCGGTCTTCTGCTGCTCTACGGCTTCGGCACCATGATCGGGCCCCTGCTCGCCGCCGGCCTGATGGGCTGGCTGCGCCCCGAGGGCCTGTTCCTGGCCACCGCGCTCGCCCATCTTTGCCTGGCGGGCTACACCCTGCTGCGCATCAGCCGCCGCGCCCCGGTGCCGATCGAAAACCGCGACGCCTTCAAGACCCAGCCGGCCGACCGTTCGGTGACGCCGGAAGCCTTGCGGCTCGATCCGCGCAGAAAGGCTGAAACCAATGGTTGAGATTTGGGAAACTTTGCCTCTAAAATGACGCATGATGTTTTCTGATGCCTTTGTGGCGATTGCCGATCCCAACCGGCGCTATCTTCTCGAAGAGCTCCGGCGCGGCCCGAAGACCGTCAACGAACTGGCGGCCGGACTGCCAGTTTCACGCCCAGCCGTCTCGCAGCACCTGAAGGTTCTGCTCGAGGCCGGCCTGGTCAACGCCAAGGCGGAAGGCACGCGGCGGGTCTACACGGTCAGCAGTGCCGGCTTCCTGCGGTTGAACATCTGGCTCGACCAGTTCTGGGAAGCATTGCCCGGCGAGTGACCTCTGGGCGGCATGACCGGTCCGGCACTTGCTTGATGCGATTCCGTTCTGCGCTTTTTCTGGCTGTGGAGGAGGAAACCCATGCGACGCGAAGCGGTTCTTGGCGCTCTGACGGCAATCAATCTGGTTCTGCTCGCTGGCATGGGGCTGACGCAGATCCTGCCGGCGAAGGCGCAGGACAGCCCAGGCATTCTGCGCGGAAGCGGGCTTCAGATTGTCGATAGTCAGGGCCGGGTGCGCTCCAGCATCTCCGTGCTCCCGGCGAAGGCCGGCGAGGCCGAAACCGTGCTGTTCCGCCTCATCGCGGAGAATGGCCAGCCCTCGGTCAAGATCAGCGCCACGACCGCCAGCGCCGGTCTGAGTTTCGTCGGCGGCGACGACGCAAGCTACATTTTGCTCGAGGCGGATGGTCCCGAAACTCGGCTCGAGATGGTGGAACCGGAGGGCCGCAAGAAGGTGATCGAGCCATAGGAGCGATGCAAGGCCAGGTGAGAAGGACCGCTCGCCTCCGATCGCGAAGCACTGATGTCAGCCGTCGTTGTAGGGGAAGAACTTGAAGTAGGGCTGGGCTTCCTCGATCACGCGGGCGAAGGACGGTCGTTGGAGCAGGCGATCGTGATAACGCCTAACCGCGGGGAACCTGTCGCCGAACGGCTCGACCTTGTTGGCGTAGAACAGCGCCGGAGCCGCCGCGCAGTCGGCCATGGTGAAGGTTTCGCCAACCGCCCAAATCCTCGACTGCATCTCGGTTTCGATGATGGCGTAGGAGGCGCGCAACTGCGCCCGCGCCTGCTCGACACCGAACGGGTCGGTCTGGCCCTGCGGCCGCAGCCGGTCGCCGACGATCTTCTGCATCGGCTCCTGCACATAGAAATCGTAGAAGCGGTCGGCGGTCCGAACCTGGCGGGCGAGGTCGGCATCGGCCGGGATCAGCGCGGTCGGGCCAGGATAGTGGACGGCCAGATACTCGATCACGATGGTTGATTCCGGCACCGTCTGTCCGCGCGCCTCGTCGCGCAGCACCGGCATCTTGCCCGCCGGCGACAGTCTCAGGAACGCCGCGCGCGACTGCTCGTTGCCGAGATCGACAATGACGACATCGAAAGGCGTGCCGTTCTCGTAGAGCGCGATCAGCGGCTTCCAGCAGAACGATGCCAGCGGGTGGAGGTGCATGGTCAGAGACATTGCTTGCTCGCTTGTGGCCGCCGGTCCGGGCGGAAGGGGGCTTCTGGTCTTGATAATGGCGCATCCGGTGAGGCGCTGTCACGCCGGGGATGGATCGGCCCGCGCCCGCGCTGCCCGGTCATGCGCCACGATGGCGGCGATCATGACGGCCCAGTCGTCCGGATGCAGTTCGTGGCCGCCGCCCTCGATACGCACCAACTTCGCACCGGCAACCGCCTCGGCGAGCGCTGCGCCATGCTCGACCGGAAAGATCGGATCCGTCGTGCCGTGGATGACGAGCAGCGCAATCCGCATCGCCCGAAGGCGGTCCTTCCAGTCTCCGCCGTTCTTGAGCAGGAAGTGGTTGGTCGCGCTGAGCAGGCCTCCCGACCGGTCATAGTCCCGCTCGACGAACGCCCTTGTCCGCTTCTCGTCGAACGGATGCGCGGTGCTTGCGATGACGCGGGCTTCGCTGACGATGAAGTCGATCACCTGCTCGCGATCCGACCAATCGACCTTCTCACCTGCCGCCGCGTGCTCTTTGTAGCTCTCGGACATTCCCGGCAGATGCGAGGTGTCGATGCCGACAGGCGACGTGCTGATCACGGTCAGCGCCGTGAGGCGCGACGGGTGTTTCAGCGCCACCAGCTGCGCGATCATGCCGCCCATCGACATGCCGACCACATGCGCCCTCACGACCTCATGATCGTCGAGCACGCGGATGGCATCGTCGGCCATGTCATCGAATGTGTAGGGCGGCTCGCCAGGCGCGTATTTGCTCGAGTGGCCGGTGTCGCGATTGTCGTAGCGGATTACGAACAGACCCTCGCCGGCCAGCTTCCGGCAGAACGCTTCTGGCCACCACAGCATCGACGCCATGGCGCCCATGATCAGCAGAACGGCCGGATCGCCGGGACTGCCAAAAGTTTCGGAAACGATCCGGGGCTGCTCTTTCGTCTTCATGGTCGCTTCCTTCTCTGTCAATCCGATTGCATTTTGCAATCAGTTGCACGATAATCAGACTGATACGATAATGCAACCGGTTTTTCTGGAGACTTTGCATGAACACCGATCACCGCTCCGGCTGCCCGATCAATCTGTCGCTCGAAGTGTTCGGCGATCGCTGGAGCCTGATCATCCTGCGCGACATGATCTTCGGCGGCCGGCGTCATTTTCGCGAAATGCTCAACGGATCGATCGAGGGCATCGCGTCCAACATCCTTGCCGACCGGCTGAAGCGGCTGATGGAGCTGGGCATGCTGACAAAGGCCGACGATCCTTCCCACAAGCAGAAGGCAATCTACAGCCTGACCGAGATGGCCATCACCCTGGTGCCGATCATGGCGCATCTCGGCGCCTGGGGCCGTGTCTGGCTGCCGGTCAGCGAGGAGCTCTCGATCCGCGCTGAGCTTCTGGAAAACGGCGGCCCACCCTTATGGGAGCGCTTCATGGACGAATTGCGCCATGAACACCTCGGCGCGCCGATCGACCATGAGGGGCCAACCGTTCGGGCGACCCTGCAGGCCGGCTACGAGGTGGTGGTCGCCCGCAAGGCTGAGGCTGCCGCCGGCTAGACAGGGCGCGGCGTTTCGCCACTTCCCGAAAATCAGTTTCAACCGCGGCCGGGATTGTATCTTGCGTCTCGTCGACGATGATCGCGGCCTTCAACAGGAGACTGCCATGACCGCGCTGACGCTCGAGAAAGCCAAGCAAATCATCGACGCCGCCTTCGCCAGGGGTGCCGAGCTGAAGCTCAGGCCGCTCGGCGTGTCGGTGCTCGATGCCGGCGCCCATCTGGTCGCCTTCCAGCGCCAGGACGGCGCATCGTTCCTGCGTCCGCAAATGTCGGCCGGCAAGGCCTATAGCGCGCTCGCCATCGGCATGGGCTCGCGCCGCGTCGAAGCCTTCGCCAAGGAACGGCCGCATCTGATCGCCGGCATCTCCGACGTCTCCGGCGGTCGTGTCCTGCCTGTCGTCGGCGGCGTGCTGATCCGCGATCATGTCGGCGCCGTCATCGGCGCGGTCGGCATCTCCGGCGACACGTCGGACAATGACGAGGCCGCCGCGATCGCCGGCATCGAAGCCGCCGGCTTCACTGCCGATCCGGGCTGAGCCCGGATCATTTGCAGACCGGTCTCACCTGAATATCGGCACATCCTAGTTCAGGTTGATATCCCGGCTTGCCGACCGCATCGACACCGAGAAGCCGGCGAGCACGTCGAACAGCGCGATGACCATCAGGGTGAAGAAGACCGAATGCGCTGCGCCCTTCACCAGCAGGAACTCGACCAGGAAGGCGATGAAGACCAGTGTCGACAACAGATGGTCGAGGATCGAGGCGTTGGTGGTGCGCACCGATTTTGAGATCTCGACGAACAGGAAGATCAGGCCGATCAGCACCATCAGGTCGCCGAGCGTCATCGAGAAAACGCCACCGGACATCATGCGGAACGAGAACATCTCGTTGGCCCAGGGATCGTCGCCGCTGCCGAATATCCCGAGCAGCCCGAGATTGTAGAGCACGAAGGGCACGATCAGCAGGGGGATGGCACCGAACATCTGGCGTCTCCGATTGAGCTTCCTTCAGTTGCAGCCCGCCGGCCTTCCTCGTCAAGAAGTTTCATGCGTCGCCGCTAACACGCTCGAAGACCGCGCGAAACAAGCATGTTAGCGGGGGTTCCTCCCGCGCCTGTCAGGCCACAAAGACCGGCGCGCAGGGTCCGTCGGCGGAGTCGGTATCGGACCGCGACGCTGGAGCGATTGGCGAGGCCAAACGCAAAAAGACCGGCCCAATGGCCGGTCTTTTTGGAAGTCGCAAACCGCCGGAAGCTTCTCAGCTTTCCTTCGGCTCCAGAACCTGGCGGCCGCGATACATGCCGGTCTTCAGGTCGATATGGTGCGGGCGGCGCATTTCGCCGGAATTCTTGTCCTCGACATAGGTCGGGGCCTTGAGGGCGTCGGCCGAGCGGCGCATGCCGCGCTTCGACGGAGAGGTTTTTCGTTTCGGAACGGCCATGGATATGCTCCACTACATGGTCAAAATGCCCCGGCAACCCTCGTGAAAGGGCCGCGTCTGGGGCCATAATCTGAGAAAGTCGGGTGCCTATACACGCCTTGCGCCGTTTTGGCCAGCACCGCGGCAAATTTTTTTGAGCCGGCGCTGGTTCGTCCTAATCAAGGCAACCCACATAGGCTCCCGACCTACCGGCGCGCCGCTCGATCAGTGCCGCCAGGCGTCGCAAGCCCGGCCCCGGTTTTGCCGGATTGCGGGCGATCGGATTGGGCAGCGTGACGGCGAGCAGCGCCGCCTGCCGGCGCGACAATTTGTTTGCCGAGACGCCGAAATGATGCTGGGCGGCCGCCTCGATGCCGTAGATGCCCGGGCCCCATTCGGCGATGTTGAGGTAGATCTCCATAATGCGCCGCTTCGACATCACCGCGTCGAAATAGACGGCGAGCGGCAGTTCGACCACCTTGCGCACCGTGCCCAGCGGCCGCGACCAGAGGAAGAGGTTCTTCACCGTCTGCATTGTGATGGTCGAGGCACCGCGCGTCGCCTCGCCGGCCAGCGCGTCGTCCACGACGCCGCGCAATTCGCCGAGATCGACCCCGCGGTGGAAGCAGAACTGCCCGTCCTCCGACATGATCACCGAATGCGCCAGCGCCGGCGACACGTCGTCGATCGAAACCCAGCGCCGGTCGTAGCCGGAGAAGGTCGCGAGGTCCTTCAGCATCAGCGTCGACACCGGATGCACGAAGGACGGCAGATAGAGGAAGGTCAGCACCACCGGTACCACCGCCAGGATGGCGGCAACGACCAGGGAGCGCCGGCCAAGGCGCTTGAGACCGGCCCGGTTCAGGCGCCTCGGCCGCGCCATGTCCAGTCCTTCGATTTCATGATCGACGATCGGTTCCGTCAAGCCGCCCCACCCGTGCCATCAGCTCAACCGGCATAATGGCGCGCGGCTTCTTGCGCAATGTCTGAGTGTCGGCTACCGCTCCCGGCCATGGCGAAAGACGAAGAAATCGCGTTCGAAACCGCACTTCTGACACGCGCAGCGGCAATCGAGGCGCTGCTCAGGCGGCTTCTCGACCTGCGCGCGCTGTCCGGCGAGATCGCCCGGCCGGAGCGGCTGATGGCGGCCATGCGCCATGGCGTGTTGAACGGCGGCAAGCGCCTGCGCCCTTTTCTGGTTATGGAAAGTGCAGCGCTCTTTTCCGCAGATGGCGAGGCGGCATCGCGCGTGGCGGCGGCGCTCGAATGCGTGCATTGCTATTCGCTGATCCATGACGATCTACCGGCCATGGACAATGACGATCTGCGCCGCGGTCAGCCGACCGTGCACCGGGCCTTCGACGATGCCACCGCCATCCTCGCCGGCGACGCGCTGCTGACGCTTGCCTTCGACATCCTCGCCGACGAGGCCACCGTGCTGCCCGTGGAACGCCGGGCAGCGCTGGTGCTGGCGCTTGCCCGCGCCGCGGGCATTGGCGGCATGGTTGGCGGGCAGATGCTCGATCTCGATGCCGGACGCACTCCGCCGGACGAGGCCGGCATCATCCGGCTGCAGGCGATGAAGACCGGCGCCTTGATCCGCTTTGCCTGCGAGGCCGGCGCCATCGTCGCCGGCGCGCCGCCGGAAGACCGCGAGCGGCTGGCCGAATTCGGCTCGGCGATCGGGCTCGCCTTCCAGCTTGCCGACGACCTGCTCGACCTGACGGCGGATGCGCACCAGATGGGCAAGGCGACCGGCAAGGACGCCGCCGCAGGCAAGGCGACGCTGGTCGCCCTGCACGGCGCCGACTGGGCGCGCAAGCAGCTCAACGGCCTCGTCGGCCAGGCGCATGCGCTGCTCGATCCCTATGGCGAGCGCGCGGCCCTGCTGAAGGAAGCGGCGACATTCGTGGCGACGCGCAACAGCTGACCTGTTGCACAGGCGAACGACGCCGGCTCGCCACCGGTCCGATCTTCACAACCCTGCCAGCGCGAAAATGCGGGATGCCCAGCACCGCTGAGCGAGCTGCGGATAGGGCGCCGACGTCGCTCCGATTGTTCGCTCTTTCCGAATAGTGCTGCCAGCAGCGGGGTGATTATCCGACATCCGCGGCAATCTATATCCGCCCCATGACAACGAAGATCGATCCGTCCGATGACGACGCGACCGTCGTCATCGGACGCGCCAACCGGCGCCGTGAAATGCCACTGAAAGGAACCTGCAAATGCCCTTTGCCAACTTCAAGATGCCCGAGGCCGCCCTCACAAAAGCGCAGAAGGAAGATCTCGTCCACAAGACCACGCAGATGTTCGTGGACTATTTCGGCGAGGGTGTGCGCCCCTACACCATGGTGCTGATCGAAGAAGTTCCTGATGGAGGCTACGGCCGCGCCGATGAAGTCTTTGTCCTTCCCGATGCCTATCGGGCTAAGGATGTTGCCTGACATGAACAAGGCGAGCCGCTTGTCGAGCGGCTCGCCTTTCGGGCAAATGCAATAGTCCATTTTTGATAGGCGAACACACGATCGCGTGAGCCCATTCGATCCGTCCCCGCCTAGGTCGGACCTCAGCCTCTTGCGGCCGCATTGGCGACCACAAACACCGAATAGAGCGACTGCCGCGCCGTGATGAACAGGCGGTTGCGCTTGGCGCCGCCGAAGGCGAGGTTCGCCACCGTTTCCGGGATGCGGATCTTGCCTATCAGCGTGCCGTCGGGATCGAAGCAATGCACGCCGTCGCCGGCGCCTGCCCAGACCCGACCCGCCGTATCCACCCTGAAGCCGTCGAACAGGCCGGCCGTGCAGGTTGCGAAAACGCCGAGTTCCTTGAGCGCATTGCCTTCGACGGCAAACTTGCGGATGTGCCGCGGCCCGTCCTTCTGATGCGTGATGCCGGTGTCGCCGACATAGAGGACCGTCTCGTCCGGCGAGAAGGCGAGACCGTTGGGCTTCGCCATCGTCGAGACGACGCGCGCCACCTCGCCGGTCGCGGGATCGGCGTGGTAGACGTGGCAGCCCTCGATCTCCTGTTCGGAGCGGTCGCCCTCATAGTCTGTCGCGATGCCATAGGGCGGATCGGAGAACCACACCGTGCCGTCGGAGCGCACCACGACGTCGTTGGGCGAATTCAGGCGCTTGCCGTCGAAGCAGTCGGCGATCACCGTGATCGATCCGTCATGCTCGGTGCGCGTGACGCGCCGCGACCGATGCTCGCAGGTGACCAGCCGTCCCTCTGTATCGACCGTGTTGCCGTTGGCACTGTTTGCCGGCGCCCGGAACACCGAAACCACGCCATTGGTCTCGTCGTAGCGCATGATGCGGTCGTTGGGGATGTCGGAGAAGACCAGATAGCGCCCGGCCGCGAACCATGCCGGGCCTTCCAGCCAGCGCCCTCCGGTCCACACCCGCTCGACCGCCACATGGCCGACGAAACAGCTTTCGAACCGCTCGTCGAGAACCTCGAAGCCCGCGCCCTCTAAGTCTCCGAACATGCTCCATCCTCCGCGAAAACGGGTTACCGATAGCCTTCGCGGCAAACCGTTTTCAAGACTTGACCTGCAAAAATGTTAGCGATAACATCGGTGCCAATTCAGTCCGTTTGCTTGGCTTGGGAGGGCCATAGATGCGGCCCAAGCTCATCGAATTCATCGACATCTCCAAGCGCTTCGGCGGCACTCTGGCGCTGAAGTCGGTCTCGCTCGACATCCACGAGGGCGAGATCGTCGCCCTGCTTGGCGAGAATGGCGCCGGCAAGTCGACGCTGATCAAGACGCTCGCCGGCATCCACAAGCGCGACCAGGGCACGATCCGCTTTCGCGGCGAAGACTATCACCACCGCCCGCCGCGTCCCAACCAGCCACAGAAGGTCGCCTTTATCCATCAGGACCTCGGCCTCATCGAATGGATGACGGTGGCCGAGAATGTCGGCATGGCGCAGGGCTTTTCGCGCCGCTCGGGCCTGATCGATTGGCGCGACACCGAGCGCCGCGCCGAGCGCGCGCTGGCGCTGGTCGGCTGCGCCTTCGATCCGGCGACGCGCGTCCAGGACCTTTCGCGCACGGAAAAGTCGCTGGTGGCGATCGCTCGCGCACTCGCCACCGAAGCCGACGTTCTGGTGCTCGACGAGCCGACGGCAAGCCTGCCGGCCGACGAGGTCGAACGCCTGTTCGAGGCGCTGCGTCCGCTGCGCGAGCGCGGCGTCGGCATGATCTATGTCTCGCACCGGCTGGACGAGGTGTTCCGGATCGCCGACCGCGTCGCCGTCATGCGCGACGGCCGCATGGTCGCGGTTAAGCCAGTGGTCGAGACCACGCCGCAAGAACTGGTCGACCTGATCGTCGGCCGGCCGGCGCACCAGA
>NZ_RZOT01000949.1:0-856 GCF_003999085.1 Mesorhizobium sp. M4A.F.Ca.ET.090.04.2.1 | reverse complement strand
GTGGGGACTCGACCGGGCTTTCTCCCTAAGCGCGCGGCGTGGATGCTACGCGCTTAATCTCTTTGTGCATGCCGCTGCCCCAAAATCGCTGCGCTGCTTTCGGGCGGCGTGCTTCGGCGGCCTAGCGGACGCTGGCGACCGCGTCCTCGCGGCCGTCATTGATCGTCACCCAAACGCCCGAATTCTCCGTCGACTGGCGCTTGAGGTAGGTGTAGTCGGTGTCGGTCCAGGCCAGCACCTTGGGTTGAAGATTGTCGAGGATGAACTCGCCAAGGCTGGTGCGCACGGTGAGCACCGCATGGCCGTCGCCGTTCGGCTGCCGCGTCACCGTCATCAGCAGGTCGCCGGCCGGCACGCCGATGTTCATCAGCGCGCGGCGCTTTTCCAGCGCGTAGTCCTCGCAGTCGCCAAAGCCGTTGTCGGGGTAGGACCAGACCTCTTCCTTGCCCCACATCTCCATGTCGGTGCGCGGCGTGATCCTGGTGTTGACGGAATTGTTGATGTTGACGATGGCCGCCCACAGCTTGCGGGTCAGTTCGATCGGCGCCTGCTTCGGCGTCCGTTCCTTGCATTCCTGCGGAAGCTTCTGGCAGAATTCGTAGTGGCCGACCGGCTGGGTAGTGCGACCGCCCGTGTGCATGAAAGCCGGTCCCGCATATGCCGTTGCCCAAGCGGAAAGCTGCATCGCCATTGCCATGAGCAACAGCTTGCCCCTCGTCTTCTTCATTGTTTTAGTCTCCCCGTTTGAGGAGACCATCTCATGACCGGATTTATTTGACGCAAAAACCCGAAGTAGACATTGAGTAAAACGCCAAGAGAATAAGCATAAAATTTGAATTAGTTTGAACTAAAATTC
>NZ_RZOT01000948.1:0-862 GCF_003999085.1 Mesorhizobium sp. M4A.F.Ca.ET.090.04.2.1 | reverse complement strand
ACCACATTGTCACTCCACAGGCCAAAGCCTTCCTTCGGATAATTGTAATGGATGGCGGGATTC
This sequence comes from Mesorhizobium sp. M4A.F.Ca.ET.090.04.2.1, assembly GCF_003999085.1. Classification (NCBI taxonomy): domain Bacteria; kingdom Pseudomonadati; phylum Pseudomonadota; class Alphaproteobacteria; order Hyphomicrobiales; family Phyllobacteriaceae; genus Mesorhizobium; species Mesorhizobium sp. M4A.F.Ca.ET.090.04.2.1. Next base: position 799 of record NZ_RZOT01000948.1, on the reverse strand, counting down.
GCCAGCCGCTGGCGCAGCGCCGAACCGTTCCAGTCGCTGGTTGCCTTGAAGTCGCCGGCGCCCATCTTCTCGATGGTGTTGTATTCCATCGCGATCCAGTTGGGCTTGGCCGCGACAAGCGTGTCGCGCACCTTCTTCAGCAGCTCCTTGTCGGTGCTGCATTGCTTGCCACCGAGATATTTGGTCGCCGCGAACATGACGTCGTTCATTTCGGGTACGACATTGACCTTGCCCTTGAGCTCATCCGGCGTGTTGAAGATAATGCCCCAACTGTCGGCCGGTCCCTTGTAGGCATCGGTGTTGACAACGACTCCGATCGTGCCCCAGGCCCACGGCACCGAATATTTGCGGCCGGGGTCGAATTCGGGATTGGCCCATTCCGGCGCCACATTCTTGAAGTTCTCCATCTTTCCGGGATCGGTCTCAAGCAGGAGACCTTCCTTGATCCAGATCGGAACGTAGGTCTGCGACGGCACCGCAATGTCGAAGCCGGTGCCGCCCTGACGCACCTTGGCCAGCGCAGTGTCGTTCGAATCGTAGTCGGTGATCGTCACCTTGACGTTGTATTTCTGCTCGAACTTCTTGATGACGTCCGGGCTGGTGTAGTTACCCCAATTGTAGATGTTCAGCTCGCCATCGGCGAAGGCGCCGCCTGTCGAGGCGAGCAGCGCCAACCCCATGGCGGTCGCTGTGATCTTCCAGTTCATGGCTGTGCTCCCATTTCTCATGTCTAATCGCGTTTCCTGCTGATGAAGAAAAACAACGTCACGATGGCGACCGACAAAAGCAGGAATACGGT